>NZ_JBHYXZ010000005.1:68007-127276 GCF_042752395.1 Actinosynnema sp. NPDC059335
CCCGGACGGACCCCCCCCCCCCCCACCAGACCCGCGGGCGGGCGACCTGGGGGGGTTTTGGGCCCCGCCCAGTCCGGGACCGGGGCGCGCCCCCGCTCCCCTGCTCCTGGCCGTAGTCGAACAGGGAGATCAGCACGAGCTGGTAGATCGGGTAGCCCATCAGCCCGACCAGCACCAGCAGGGCCGGGGCGAGGTAGGCGTACGCGATCCGCCCGTCGCCCTTGCGCGCGGTCATCACGAGCCGAAGGCGGCGTTCATCTGCTCGGCGGCGGCCGCGGCGGCCCGGTCGAGGTCCTCCCCGCCGGCCGCGACCTGCTGCACCAGCGTCGGCAGCACGGCCTGCGCGTCGATCTTGGCCCAGTTCGGGGTGACCGGCACGAACCGCGTGCCCGCCTCCAGGGTCGCGATGAACGGCTCCAGCACCGGGTTGGCCTTCGCCACCTCGGCCTGCACGTCGGCGAACGTCGGCAGGTTGCCCATGGCGTCGAACATCCTGCGCTGGTACTGCTTGCCGCCCAGCAGCCGCACGAAGTCCTCGGCCAGCGTCCTGCGCTCGGTGCCCTTCAGCACGCCGAGCAGGTTGCCGCCCGCGAACGCGGGGGCGATCTCGCCCGCCTTCCTGCCGGGCAGCGGCACGACCGCGTACTTGCCCGCGGCGGCGGAGGCGTCGACCGACTTGCGGTTGAAGTCGCCGCCGACGACCATCGCGGCCTTGCCGGCGCGGAACGCCTCGACGCTCGCGTCGCCGCCGTTGCCCGCGCACTGGGCGGGCGGGCAGATGTCGTCCGCGATCAGCTCGGTGTACTGGCGCAGGCCGGCCTTGGACTCGGGGCTGTCGATGGCCGCGACGTACCGGTCGCCGTCCTTGCGGGCGATGTCGCCGCCGTTGGCCCACACGAACGGCAGCGCGCCGTAGGTGTACTTGCCGCCGGCGGAGATGCCGAGCAGGTCGGGCTTCGCGGCGCGGATCCGCCGGGCGAGCGGCGCGATCTCGTCCAGCGTGGCCGGCGGCTGGAGGTTCAGCTCCCGGAAGACGTCGGTGCGGTAGTAGAGCGCGCGCACGCCGACGAACCACGGCACGCCGTAGACCTTCCCGTCCACCTTGCCGGTGTCCAGGACGGCGGGCAGCAGGTCCTTCGCGTCCGGCCAGTCGCCGAGGTCGAGTTCGGCGAACCCGCCGCCCGCGACGTAGCCGGCCAGGTCGGTGTTGCCGAACTCGGCGACGTCGGGCGCGCTGCTCGGGTCGCTGAAGGCGGCCTTGAACCGCTCGGCGCGGGTCTGCACCTGGATGTACTGCACGTCCACCGTGACGCCCTGGTGCGCCTGCTCGAACTCGGCGACCGCCTCCCGGACGACGGCCTCCTTCGGGCCCCGGTTGACCTCGTCGAACAGCCAGACCCGGAGCTGCCCGGTCTGCTCGTCGCCGCCGGCGGGCGCCGGGACGGACTGGACCGGGGCGCACCCGGCCAGCACGACGGCGCCCACGACCGCTGCTACTGCGAACCGCATCTCGCCCACCTTTCCGGTGTGTCGCACCCCAGCGCGTTGCGTCATCTGCAACGGCTATTTCACGGGAAGCAACGGCGATGCTAATGTCCGGATCGGCAAGCGGTCTAGACCAAGTTCGCCCAGGTCCGGACCGCGTCGGCGGACACCGGGGCGTCCCACCCGCCTGGCCGCACGGCGCTCCCGACGTGGAACCCGGTGACGCCCACGGCCTTCAGCGGGGCGACGTGCCCGGCCTTGAGCCCGCCGCCGACGAGCAGCCGGGCCGCGCCCTGCCGGGCGGCCAGCCGCTCCAGCACGCCGAACCCGTCCGCGACGCCCTTCGCGCTGCCCGCGGCGAGGACCGTGTCGCAGCCCAGCCGCGTGACCACACCCCACGCCGCCTCCGGGTCGGCCGAGTTGTCCAGCGCGCGGTGGAACGTCCACGCGCACCCGTCCAGCTCCGCGACCAGGGCCGCGCACGCCGCCTCGTCCACCCACCCGTCGGCGTCGAGGAAGCCCAGCACGAACTCCGACGCGCCCGCTTCACGCAGCGCCGCGGCGTCGCGCCGCAGGCGGTCCAGGTCGCCGGGCGCGAACCCGGGCGCGTCCCGGAGCATGACGCGGACCGGCAGGTCGGTCGCGGAGAGCACGTCGCGCAGCACGGCGACCGGCGGCGTCAGCCCGTCCGCGGCCATGTCGACGGTGAGTTCCAGCCGGTCCGCGCCACCGGCCTGCGCGGCCTCGGCGTCGGTGGCGTCCAGTGCGATGACCTCGAGCATGGTCTGGACCATAGTGCGCGGTGGGCCGGCCGGGCTGTTCCGTGAACTGTTAAGGCGCGCAGGTGTATCCACCGTAGAACTACTCACTCCTTATCTGATGACCGGTCCTCAACCCCGAATGAGGAGGCCGCATGAGCGCCACTCCGCCTGGCGTCGAAGAGCTGGACCCCGCACGGGCCGTCACCGACGAACTGGAGGAGCAGTTCGCCGGGGAGGGCCCCGCGGACGGGGTGGACCCGACCGAACAGCCGGACGACGACCTGCCGGTCGCGCCGACGGGGCACCACCAGACCCACGGCGTGCCCGCCGACGTGACCGCCACGCCGGTCGCCGGCGACTGAAGCCTCCGGGGGGAGGGGGTGGCGGTCGGTCGGCTTCGAGGGGTGTCGATCGGCGGCCACCGCGCTTGGGGGGAGGCGGTCCGCGGTGCGAGGGGGGCATCGCGGACCGCCGCCGCGCCGGTCACGGGACCGGTGTGTGACGATCAGCTCCGGCTGGGGGGACGCCGAGGAGGAGGTGACGACGTGGGAGAACTGCGCACGGCCGGTGAGCGCCCACCGTGGGAAGGGCTCGACGGGACGGACCGGCACGCGGCCTGCGTCGTCGCCGCGCGCGACGGCGACCGCAGGGCGCTGGACGTGCTGGTCGCCGACCTGACACCGCTGGTGTGGCACGTGGCGCGCGGGCACGGGCTGGACCGCAGCACCGCCGAGGACGTGGTGCAGACGGTCTGGCTCGCGCTGCTGCGGCACCTCGACCGCCTGGTCGAGCCGCGCGCCCTGGCCGGGTGGCTCGTCGTCGCGACGCGCCGCGAGGCCCAACGGACCTGGACACCGGCTCGCCGCGAGGCGGCGCTGAGCGACGAGCTGGCGGAACAACTGGAGAGCGAGTACGGCCTGCCCGAGGACGCCGCCCTGGTCGACGACCGCGACCACCGGCTGTGGCGGGCGTTCGGCCGACTGTCGCAGAGGTGCCAGGAACTCCTGCGACTCACCGTGCTGGCCGGCCGGGCGGAGTACCGCGCGGTCGCCGAGGCACTGTCCATGCCACGCGGCAGCATCGGCCCCACCCGGGGCCGGTGCCTGACCATGTTGCGCACACATCTCGACGCGGAAGGAGGATCGCGGTGAACGACATCGACCCGCGCGATGACCGCAGAGGCCAAGAGGACACCGCTGTCCTCACGGAACTGAACCGCCTGGTGTACGAGTTGGACGCGCCCCCACCGGGGCTCGTCGAACGGATCCAGTTCGCGGTGGCGCTGGAGAACCTGGACGTCGAGGTGGCCCGCTGGGAACGCGCGGGCTCGTTCGCGGGGGTGCGCGGGGGCAGCCCCGGCACGATCACCTTCACGGTGGACAACCTGACGTTGATGGTGAACTTCACCTCGACCGGCGCGCGGCACCGCATCGACGGCTGGCTCGTGCCCGCCGGCGAGCACACCGTCGAGGTACGGGTGGCCGAGCACGAGTCCAGCACCACCAAGGCCGACGACGGCGGCCGGTTCGTGCTGTCCGACGTGCCCGCCGGCACCACGCAGATCGTGGTGCACCTGGTCGACTCGCGGGGCGAGCCCGGCCGGACGGTCGTCACGCCGACGATCATGTTGTAGCGCCCGCCGCGGTGGGTCGACCGGCAGGGCGCTCACGGAGAGTGATCCGTTCGGCTCACGCAGAACCTCCACAAGACGGCTTCTCGGCCACGTTCCGTGTGCTGGCATTAAGGACGTGCCCGTGCCTCGTGCTGCCCCGTCGACCTCCCCGCGCTCGGCGGACGCCCTCGAAGCCGCCAGGGACCTGCACGGACGGGCCTACCGTGCGGCGTCGGCCGGGCGGCCCGCGGAAGCGGTGACCCTGCTGCGGCGCGGCCTGCGGGCACTGCCGGTGATGTCGTCGGACGTCGAAGTGACCACGGTCCGCATCCGGATCCTGATCACCCTCTCGTACGGCGAGGCCGAGACCGACTCGGTCGAGGACGGCCTGGCGCGGCTGCGGACGGCGGACGGGTTGATCGCGACGCTGCCCGAGGGGCGGGACGCGGTCGGCCTGCGGGCGATCGTGAAGGACCAGGAAGCGCTCATCCTGCACCGGGCGGGGCGGACCGCCGAGGCCCTCGCGCTGCACGACGAGTCGGTGCGCGAGCTGGAGGCCGGGTGGGCGGCCGGCGCGGTCGGCGCGACGACGCTGGCGACGGCCCTGATGAACCGCGGGTTGACCACCATCGCGTTCGGCCTGCCGGAGGCCGCGGAGCGCGACCTGGGGCGCACGATCGAGCTGGCCGAGGCCGACGACCTGCCGCTGTTGAAGGCGAAGGCGCTGGGGAACCTCGGCGACGTCGCGCACCTGACCGGTGACGTGCCCCGGTCGCTGGCGCACCACGAGCAGGCGGAGCGGATGTTCCGGGTGCTCGCGCCCGACCTGGTGGCGCGGACCCGGATCGACCGGGCGCGGGTGATGCTCGCCGCCGGGTTGGCGGACGAGGCGGCCGGGCACCTGGACGAGGCGCTGGTCGTGCTGCGGCGGCGGCGCGTGGGGCAGGACCTGGCGGAGGCCGAGCTGGCGCGTGCCGCGGCGGCGCTGCTGCAAGGCGACCCGGCGACCGCGCGTCAGCTGGCGGACCAGGCCCAACGCCGGTTCCGGCGGCGGGGCAGCCGGTCGTGGGCCGAGCTGGCGGCCCTGATGCGGCTGCGCGCCGACTTCGCCGCCACCGCCTCCCCCGACACCACCGCCTCCCCCGACACCGCCGCCACCCCCGACACCGCCTCCCCCGACGCGGAACCCGCCCCACCGCCCGCCGAACCCCCTCCCGCCGAGCCCTCACCCCCTCCTGTCCCGTCTCTGCCCGCTCCCGCGCGACCCGCGCCCCCGTCCGCCGAATCCCCCTTCGCTGCTG
This sequence comes from Actinosynnema sp. NPDC059335, assembly GCF_042752395.1. Classification (NCBI taxonomy): domain Bacteria; kingdom Bacillati; phylum Actinomycetota; class Actinomycetes; order Pseudonocardiales; family Pseudonocardiaceae; genus Actinosynnema; species Actinosynnema sp. NPDC059335. Next base: position 73,167 of record NZ_JBHYXZ010000005.1, read on the forward strand.
CCGAGCCCTCGTCCGCCTCGGCCGGATCCCCGTCCGGGGGAACATTCATCCCTCATCCGGGTATTTCGGCGGCCGCTCACCCCGGCGGTCCGGCGGCCACCCGGCTCGATGGCTCGGCGGTCTCCCGTCCCGGCGGCTCGGCGGTTCCCCGCGCGGATGGCGCGGCGGGCTTCCGTCCCGGCGGCTCGGCGGCTGCCCAACCCGATGGCTCGGCGGCTGCCCGCCCCGGCGGTCCGGCGCTCGCCGCGCGGCGGTCGCGCGGACCCGCCCGCGTCACACCGGCCCGCGCGACCCGGCTGGCCGACCGGCTGACCGCCGCCGGCCTGACCGACGAGGCGGCCGTGGCGCGCCTGCTCGCCGTGCGAACCGCGATCCGCCGGGGCGACCCGGCCACCGCCCGCGCGGTGCTCGACCGGGTGCCGGAGCCGGGTCCGATCACGCCGGTCGACCACCGGATGCTGCTGCGGCTGTGCCGGGCCGAGCTGGCGGTGGCCGTCGGCGAGCCGGGGCGCGCGTTGCGGGAGGCCGAGGAGGGGCTGGCCGAGCTGGGGCGCGTGCGCGACCGAATGGGCGGCCTCGACCTGCTGTGCGGCACCGCCGTGCACGGCCGTGAGCTGGGCGAACTGGCCGTCGGGCTGGTGCTGGAGCACGACGGCGACGCCGAGGCGACCTTCGACTGGCTGGAGCGGACGCGGGCGCAGGTCTACCGGTACGAGCCGCTGCCGGCCATCGACGACCCGGTGCTGGCGCGGCGGGTGGCGCAGTCGCGGTCGTTGTCGCGCGCCGTGCAACAGGCCCGGTTGGACGGCCGGCCGGTCGCCGAGCTGGAGGATCGGCTGGACGAGCTGCACCGCGAGGTGGCGCGACTGGGGTGGCACACGAGCGTGTGGGGCCGACCACGCCCCGTGGCCGGTGTGGCCGCCATCCGTGCCGCATTGGGTGACCGTGCCCTGGTGAGCTTCGTGACCCACCGCGACGTGCTGTCGGCCGTGGTCCTGGTGGCGGGCGGGGCGACGCTCGTACGGCTGGGTCGGGCCGCGGAGCTGTTCGAGGACGTCCGGCAACTGCACGCCGACGTGGACGTGCTCGCCCCCGACCACCTCCCGCCGGCGCTGGCGGGGGCCGTCGCGGCATCCGCCGCGCTGCGCGCCGAGCGGCTGGACGAAGCCCTGATGGGGCCGCTGGCCGGGCTGGTCGGCCGGCGCGAGCTGGTCGTCGTGCCGACCGGTGAGCTGTACGCGGTGCCGTGGCACGCGCTGCCGTCGCTGCGCGGCCGGCCGGTCGTCGTCGCGCCCTCGGCGACCGCGTGGCTGACCTCGGTGTCCACGCCGACGTCCGCGACCCGGGTCGTGCTGGTCGGCGGGCCGGGGCTGCCGGAGGTCGTCGGCGAGGTGAGCGACCTGCGCGCCACCTACCCCGATGCAGTGACACCCGAAGCAGTGAATGACGTCCTGGCGAGCCTGGACGGCGCGCGGCTCGCGCACCTGGCCGCGCACGGCGAGCACGTCACCGACAACGCCCTGTTCTCCCGGTTGGAACTCGTCGACGGTCCCCTGTTCGCCCACGAAACCGCCCGCCTCCGCACCGCGCCCGAGCAGGTCGTGCTGGCCGCGTGCTCGCTGGCGCTGAGCCACATCCGGCCCGGCGACGAGGCGCTGGGCTTCGCCGGCGCGCTGCTGGCGAGCGGGTCGCGCACCGTGGTGGCCGCGGTCAACAAGGTGGGCGACCGGGCCGCCGCGCACACCATGGCAACGTTCCACGCGGCCGTCGCCACCGGCAAACCACTACCCCACGCCCTGGCCGAAGCAACCGCCACCGACCCCCTCCGCCGCCCGTTCGTGTGCTTCGGCGGCTAACCCCACCCCATGCCCTTCCCCCGACCTGCCGCCCACCCCACCCGACCACCGCTCACCCCGCACTCACCCCATCTCCCGCCCGTCCCCGACCAGTCACCCACCCACGCGGTCCGCCGTTCCCCAGGGCTCGCTCGTCACGGGGTCTGCTCGTCACGGGGGCCGCGCGTCACGGGTCTGCTCGCCACGGGGCCGCGCGTCGCGGGTCCGCTCGCCACGGGGCCTGCTCGCCACGGGCGTCGGGCGTCACGGGCCTGCCAGGGCTCAAAACCCGCCGAGCAACGCCCCCGCGTGGCTCACCGCCACGGTGTGCGTGGCGAACCCCGACTCGGTCCCGACGTGCAGCAGGAAACCGGTGGGCTCGGCGAGGTACCCGGTCTGCCGGTCGGCGCGCAGCGTGAGCGACGTCTGCCGGTACGTGCTGGGCGAGACCGACACCTCCGTGCCCGCGAACGGCACGCTGATCGCCCGGTGCACGTGCCCGGCCAGGATCCGGGCCACGTTGCCGTGCCGGGCGAGCACGGCACCCAGCGCCGGCCCGTCCTCCAGCCGCATGCCGTCGAGGAGCGGGATCCCGACCGCCACGGGCGGGTGGTGCAGGCAGACGAACGCCGGCACCTCGGGCCGCTCCCCCAGCACGCCGTCGAGCCAGGCCAACTGCTCGTCACCGAGCCACCCGGCCGGCCCGTCCGGCCGCCACGAGTCCAGCGCGATCACCGTGAAGCCGGGGTGGGCGACCGCGTACCGCGCCGACGTCCCACCGCCGAGCAACGCCGTGCCGCCGAACACCTCCACCAACGCCCGCGGGTCGTCGTGGTTGCCGGTGGTCAGGTGCAGCGGCAGGGGGAAGTCGCCGATCAGGTCGCGCAGCTGCTCGTAGTCGGCGACCTGCCCGTGGTCCGCCAGGTCGCCCGTGATCACCACGCAGTCGGGCCGCGGGTCCAGCGCAAGCACGCGGCCCAGCGCCAGGCGCAGCGAAGCGGCCGGTTCGGCGGCCAGGGCATCGGTCCGCAGGTGCGGGTCGCTCAGGTGCGCGATGAGCACGTGGTCAACTCCAGTCCGGGGGGTCGGGCCTGCGGCATGCCCTGTCGGGCCGGCGGGTCGGCGGGTGGGAGGCGGCGGGTGTCGGGACGGCGGGGCGGCGAGTGTGGGATGGGCGTGGAGTGGGTGGCTGGGTAGCGGTCGACGGGTGGCGGGGCGGGTGGGCGGCTAGGTGGCGGGTGGTGGGAGGCGGGGATCGGGGGTGGATGGGCAGGCCGGGTGGTTCGGGGTTCGGTCTCGTTTTAACCGAGGTGCGGTAACGGTGTTTCCGTACACTTTCCGGCCGATCTCACCCGATCGTGTATCCGAGGCCGTGAGGGGCAGTGCGGGGAGGGCTACGGACCACCATTCCACCCCCGGCACGGCGAAGGGGGCCGGGGGGGGGGCGGGGGGGGCGCGCCCCCCGGGGAGGTACCGCGGCGGGGGCGGGGGGGGCGGCGCGGGGGGGGCGGCTTCCGACCCAACACCCCCCCCCGGGCCGGCCCCGGGCCCGGGTCGCCGGGGGCCAACCGGGCCCCTTCGAGACTTCGGCCGATCGGGACCGGGTCGGGTGACCCGAGGTCCGATCAGAAGTCCATGCCGCCGGCGTCCGGGACGGCCGGGGCGGCGCTGGCCTTCTCCGGCTTGTCGGCCACCACGGCCTCCGTGGTGAGGAACAGGGCGGCGATCGACGCGGCGTTCTGCAGCGCCGAGCGGGTGACCTTCGTCGGGTCCGGCACGCCGGCCGCCAGCAGGTCCTCGTACGCGCCGGTCGCGGCGTTGAGGCCGTGGCCCACGGGCAGGCCCTTGACCTTCTCCACCACGACGCCGCCCTCGAGGCCGGCGTTCACGGCGATCTGCTTCAACGGGGCCTCGACGGCGACCTTGACGATGTTCGCGCCGGTCGCCTCGTCGCCCTCCAGGTTCAGGCCCTGGAACGCGATCTCGGCGGCCTGGAGCAGCGCGACGCCACCACCGGCGACGATGCCCTCCTCGACGGCGGCCTTGGCGTTGCGCACCGCGTCCTCGATGCGGTGCTTGCGCTCCTTCAGCTCCACCTCGGTGGCGGCGCCGGCCTTGATCACCGCGACACCGCCGGCGAGCTTCGCCAGGCGCTCCTGCAGCTTCTCGCGGTCGTAGTCGGAGTCCGACTTCTCGATCTCGGCGCGGATCTGGTTGACGCGGCCCTGGATCTGCTCCGGGTCGCCCGCGCCCTCGACGACGGTGGTCTCGTCCTTGGTCACGACGACCTTGCGGGCCTTGCCCAGCAGCGACAGGTCGGCGTTCTCCAGCTTGAGGCCGACGTCCTCGGTGATGACCTGGCCGCCGGTGAGGATGGCGATGTCCTGGAGGATCGCCTTGCGGCGGTCGCCGAAGCCGGGCGCCTTGACGGCGACGGACTTGAACGTGCCGCGGATCTTGTTGACGACCAGGGTGGCCAGGGCCTCGCCCTCGACGTCCTCGGAGATGATCAGCAGCGGCTTGCCGCCCTGCATGACCTTCTCCAGCAGCGGGAGCAGGTCCTTGACCGACGAGATCTTCGAGCCGTAGAGCAGGATGTACGGGTCCTCGAGGACCGCTTCCTGGCGCTCGGGGTCGGTCACGAAGTAACCGGAGATGTAGCCCTTGTCGAAGCGCATGCCCTCGGTGAGCTCCAGCTCGAGCCCGAGCGCGTTGCTCTCCTCGACGGTGATGACGCCTTCCTTGCCGACCTTGTCCATGGCCTCGGCGATCAGCTCGCCGATGGTCGAGTCGCCCGCGGAGATGGACGCCGTGGCGGCGATCTGCTCCTTGGTCTCGACCTCCTTGGCGGTCTTCAGCAGCTGCTCGGTCACGGCCTCGACGGCCTTCTCGATGCCGCGCTTCAGGCCGAGCGGGTTGGCGCCCGCGGCCACGTTGCGCAGGCCCTCGCGGACCAGGGCCTGGGCCAGCACGGTGGCGGTCGTGGTGCCGTCACCCGCGACGTCGTCGGTCTTCTTCGCCACTTCCTTGACGAGCTCGGCCCCGATCTTCTCCCACGGGTCCTCGAGCTCGATCTCCTTGGCGATGGAGACGCCGTCGTTGGTGATGGTCGGCGCGCCCCACTTCTTCTCGAGCACGACGTTGCGGCCCTTGGGGCCGAGCGTCACCTTGACGGCGTCGGCGAGAGTGTTCATGCCACGCTCGAGACCGCGGCGGGCATCCTCGTCGAACGCGATCATCTTGGCCATTGCGGTGTGTTCCTCCGCCTGATTACGAATGGGGCCACTGCGGACGCGCGCCCGCAGCGGAACACGGTGCTTCGGCCAGGCTCGGTGCCCGCGACGGACGACCAGCCCCCTGGTGGGGACGGGCCTCACCGTCCCAGCCTGCGTGTTGGCACTCAGGTGGTCCGAGTGCCAACACCGTGTTTAGCACTCGACGGAGGAGAGTGCAAGAAGAGCAGGTCAGCGGGAGGTGCGCACGGGCACGCTGGTGGGCAGCGGTTTGTCGCTCGACGTGCCCCCGACCTCGATGGACTGGGTCGTGCCCTCGCTGCCGCCCTGGCGCGGAGGTTCATCCTTCGGCGTGAGGATCACCACGAGGATGACGATCAGCACGATCGCGACCGCGCCCGCGAGCACGGGCGCGAACCACGCGGGCCGGGACTTGGCGGTGCTCGTGAACGCGCTCGCGCCGACCTGCGCGGGCGGGCGCAGCCGGACCGGCTCCTGGAGGAACCCGGGCGGCTGCTGCTGCGGCGGCTGGTGCTGCTGCGGGTAGGGCGGCCGGTACTGCGCGCCCTGCGGCGGCACGGGCACGCCGCCGGTCTGCGGGCCGATCGGCACCGCGCCGGAGTCGGTGCGGCGCGGCGGCGGGGAGCCCTGGGGCGCGCCGGACAGGGCGGCCCGCGCGGCGGCGATCAGCTCGACGCACGAGCCGTACCGCTGGGCCGGGTCCTTGGCGGTGCCCTTGCGCAGCACGTCGTCGATGGCGGGCGGGAGCGCGACCATCGCGGTCAGCGAGGGGATCTCCGCGCCGAGGTGGCCCTGGATGACGTCCTGCACGCTGCCCTGGAACGGCGGCCGGCCGGACAGGCAGGCGAACACCATGCACGCCAGCGCGTACTGGTCGGTGCGGCCGTCGAGGGGTTCGCCGCGCAGGTGCTCGGGCGCGGCGTAGGTCGGCGAGCCGAGGAAGTCGCCGGTGCGGGTGCGGTGGCCGGTGGCGCCGCGCCGGGTGAGGCCGAAGTCGGCGAGGTAGACGTGCTCGCCCGCGGCTTCCTTGGTGGTGACGAGCACGTTGGCGGGTTTCACGTCGAGGTGGACGAGGCCCTTGCCGTGCAGCATGTCGAGCGCTTCGGCGACCTGGCCGAGCAGCGCGAGGGTGCGCGCGGGCGAGAGGGGGCCGTCCTTGATGTGGCTGGCGAGGTCCTGGCCGTCGACCAGCCGCATGGCGATGTAGAGCAGCCCGTCGACCTCGTCGAAGTCGTAGAGCGGCACGATGTTGGCGTGGTCGATCGCCGAGGTGTTGCGGGCCTCGTCGACGAACCGCTCGCGGAACTCGGCGTCCGCGGTGAGGTGCTCGCCGATGACCTTCAGGGCGACCTTGCGACCGAGCCTGACGTCCGTGGCCTTGTAGGTCACGCTCATGCCACCGCGGCCGAGCACCCCGTCGATCCGGTAGTGCCCCAGCCGTCGCCCGCTCAGGTCCTCCGACACGCGACGGAGCCTAACGTCCGCGCACCGGGCTTTGCGCGGGGTTCCCGGCAAACGGACCAGCGGGAGCGCCGAGCGGACGGGGAGCCCGCCGCGCGCGCCGGCCTGGGGGAGGCGGCCCGACCCGCCGCGGGGCGGGTCGGGCGGGAATCACGGCGCCTTCCGCACGTCCGACGCCTGGCTGCGGCCGTCGCGCCCCGCCTGGATCTCGAATTCCACGCGGTCGCCCTCGGCCAGCGTCCGGAAGCCTTCCATCTGGATCGCCGAGTAGTGCACGAACACATCCGGCCCGCCGTCCGCGGCGATGAATCCGTAGCCCTTCTCCGAGTTGAACCACTTGACCGTGCCGACAGCCAAGACGTCCTCCCTTTGAGAAATACCCTGAGCAAACCGCCACGCTAGAGGCAGGAGGGGGTTCGCCGATACCTCCTTATGGAGTCATGAGCGGACGCTGAATCCGTTGTCGCGCAACCAACTGACGAGTCCGCGCGGGCTGCGGGTCCGGGTGAGCACGAGTCCGGGTCCGGCGAAGTCGAGGACCAGCCCTTCGCCATTCCGCACGGATTGGGGCGCGTCGGGCGAAACGGCGCGCAGCCGGCACTGGACGGTGTCGGCGAACGCGACCACGTGGCCGCCGGCGACGGTGACCAGTTCGCCGGGGTCGAGGGTGACCACGTCGAGGGTGCCGTAGCAGCTCAGCACGACGGGGCCCGCGCCGAAGGCGTAGGTGAGGAACCCGTGGTCGCCGCCGTGCAGGGCGCGCACGGGCGGCGCGGTCGGGTCGAGGCGGGCGGTGGCGGCGCAGGCGAGCCAGCTGTCGCGGGCGACGCACCAGCCGGTGGCGCCCTCCAGTTCGAGGACGTGCAGGTCGCCGGGCAGGGCGGGGGCGACGTCCACCCAGCCGCCCTCGGGGCCCGCAGTGCACAGCGCGGCGTTGACGCCGGGCGCCTTGGTGCGCCCGTCGACGGTGACGCCGTAGCTGGTGGCGAGCACGGACGAGCGCTCGACCGCGACCGGCTCACCGGGCGCCAGGACGAGTCGGGCCACCCCGAAGGTCGGGGTGTGGCGGGTCCGGACCTGCAACGTGCCCCCTGTCGTGATCAGCCGGTTGGAGCAGTCTGCCACGGGCGCGGCAGGATGGGACGCGTGTCGAACGCGCTGACCCGAGTCGCTGATCACAAAGCCCGCGTGGCGGGGCTGGTCGGGGTGATGCCCGTGGTGCGGTCGCCGCTCGCGGACTGCCTGGGCCTGGTGCTGGCCGAGGACCTGGTGGCGACGGTGCCGTTGCCGCCGTTCGACAACTCGGCGATGGACGGTTACGCGGTGCGCGCGGCCGACGTGGCGGCGGCTCCGGTGGAGTTGCCGGTGGTGGAGGACATCCCGGCGGGGCGGGCGGCGTCGGGTCCGCTGGCGGCGGGGACGGCGCACCGGATCATGACGGGCGCGCCGGTGCCGGCGGGCGCGGACGCCGTGGTGCAGGTGGAGTGGACCGACGGCGGCACGTCGGTGGTGCGGGTGGACCGGCCGGTGGCGGTCGGCGCGAACGTGCGGCGGCGGGCGGACGACGTGGCCGTGGGCGCGACCGTGCTGCGGGCGGGCGCGGTGCTGGGTCCGGCGCAGTTGGGGTTGGCGGCGGCGTTGGGGTTCGGGTCGCTGCCGGTGCGGCGGCGTCCGAGGGTGCTGGTGCTGTCGACGGGGTCGGAGCTGGTGGGCCCGGGCGAGGAGTTGGCGCCGGGGCGGATCTACGAGTCGAACGGCGTGATGCTGGCCGCGGCGGTGCGGGAGGCGGGCGGCGAGGCGGAGCTGCTGCGGTTCGTGCCGGACGACGTGGAGCGGTTCCACGAGGCGATCGCGCCGCGGTTGGCGTCGGTGGACCTGCTGCTCACGTCGGGCGGGGTGAGCGCGGGGGCGTACGAGGTGGTGAAGGACGCGTTCACCGGGCGCGGGGTGGAGTTCACGAAGGTCGCGATGCAGCCGGGCGGGCCGCAGGGCGCGGGGCGCTACCGGGGGGTGGCGGTGGCGACGCTGCCGGGGAACCCGGTGAGCGCGCAGGTGTCGTTCGAGGTGTTCGTCCGGCCGGCGTTGCGGGCGGCGATGGGGTTCGCGGAGGTGGAGCGGCCGGCGGCGGTGGCGCGGTTGAGCGCGCCGGTGACGTCGCCGGCGGGGCGGACGCAGTTCCGGCGCGGCGCGTACGACCCGGAGTCGGGGCGCGTGGTGACGCCGGTCGGCGGGCCGGGGTCGCACCTGCTGTCGGCGTTGGCGGTGAGCAACTGCCTGATCGAGGTGCCGGAGGACGTGACGGAGCTGGCGGCGGGCGACGAGGTCGTGGTCCGCCTCCTGCACGGAGAGTGACGTCGGGCTGACCGTCGGCGTTGATCAACCGTGTGACCCGGCTTACACTCGGGGTGATCGGAGCGCCGGTCGGTCCGTGCGTTCGTCGGGGGACGCACGGGCGGGCCGGACGCGGGCCGGCGGAGCCGCGTAGCGTGTGGCGGGCCGGAAGCACTGCCCTGACACGGAAGAGCCATGACCGTCGATCGCGACAAGCACAGTGGTGCCGTCTCCCACTTCCTCCAGCTCGCCCGGGGGATCGTCCCCCCGATGCACCCCGCGGGCCGCCCGTTCGTGGCAGGCGCCGCCGTGGCGACACTGCTGCTGCGCCGCTACTCCAAGCGCGCCGGCGTCGTGGGCGCGCTGCTGACCGGGTGGGTCGCGTGGTTCTTCCGCGAACCCCGGCGCACCACGCCCACCCGGCCCGGCGTCGCGGTGGCGCCGGCCGACGGCACGGTGTCGCACGTGGTCGAGGCCGCGCCGCCCGCCGAGCTGGGGCTCGGGTCCGCGCCGATGACCCGGATCAGCGTGTTCCTGTCGGTGTTCGACGTGCACGTGCAGCGCGTGCCGGTGGCCGGTCTGGTGCGGCAGGTGTCGTACCGGCCGGGCAAGTTCCTGTCCGCCGACCTGGACAAGGCAAGCGAGGACAACGAGCGCAACACGGTGTGGTTGAGCACGCCGGCCGGGCACGACGTGGTGGTCGTGCAGATCGCGGGCCTGGTGGCGCGGCGGATCGTGTGCGAGGTCGCCGAGGGCGACAAGGTGGCGGTCGGGCAGACGTACGGGCTGATCCGGTTCGGGTCGCGGGTGGACCTGTACGTGCCGACCGGCAGCCGGGTGCTGGTGGAGGCGGGGCAGCGGACGATCGGCGGCGAGACCGTGCTGGCCGAGCTGCCGTCGGCCGGGTTCCCCGCGCCGGAGGGTTCGGTGGCCGGGTCGCTGCCGGCCGAGGGTTCGACGGGTTCCGGTTCGACGGGTTCCGGTTCGACGGGTTCCGGTTCGGCGGGTTCCGGTTCGGCGGGTTCCGGTTCGGCGGGTTCCGGTTCGGCGGCCGGTGGTTCGGCGGCCCATTCTCCCGCGGAGGGCTGAGCGGATGGCTCCCAGCGGGCCGGGGATCAGGCTGCTGCCGAACGCCATCACGGTCCTCGCGATGTGCGCGGGGTTGTCGGCCGTGCACTTCGCGATCACCGGGATGTACGGGGCGGCGATCGGCTCGATCGCCGCGGCGGCCGTGTTCGACGGGCTGGACGGGCGGATCGCCCGGCTGCTCGACGCGACCAGCAAGATGGGCGCGGAGCTGGACTCGTTGGCCGACGCGATCTCGTTCGGCGTCGCGCCCGCGTTGGTGATCTACGTGTGGAAGTTCGACTCCAGCCGTGAGGGCTGGGTCGTGGCGTTGATCTTCGCGGTGTGCATGGTGCTGCGGTTGGCGCGGTTCAACACGCTGCTGGAGGTCGAGCAGCCGGCGTTCACGAAGGAGTTCTTCGTCGGCGTGCCCGCGCCGGCCGGCGGGTTGTTGCTGCTGCTGCCGCTGATCCTGGACGAGCAGCTCGGCCGGTCCGGGTGGTGGTCCAGCCAGCCGGTCGTCGCCGTGTGGACGGTCGGGATCGCGTTGCTGCTGGTCAGCCGCATCCCGACGTTGTCGGTGAAGACCATCAAGGTGGCGCCGCGCTTCGTCGCGCCGTTGCTGGTGATGGTCGGCCTGCTGGCCGCGGCCGTGATCACGTTCCCGCTGGTGGCGCTGATCGCGGCGATGCTCGTGTACCTCGGGCACCTGCCGTACTCGGTGCGCCGGTACCGGTGGCTGGCGAAGCACCCGGAGGCGTGGTCGGTGCCGGCGGCGGACCGGCGGGCGATCAAGCGTGCGCACGGCGTGGCGGCACGGCGGTTGGGCCTGCGGCAGCCGCTCGGGGGTCGCGTCGCGGGTGCCGCGATGCGTGCCGTGCGGCGGCCGCGGCGGACGGTCGATCCGACGCAGGTGGCGGCGGAGACGAACGGGCAGGCGCGGCCGGGGAAGCGGCGGGGGTGGCGGCAGATCGGCTTGCGGAGGCATGATCGGCCGTAGGCCGGTATGGTGGGGTTGAGCTGCGGTTTTGGTGGTCGACGGCGTTCACGATCGGGTGAATCTCGACGCGGCCATCTTCCAAAACGCCGTTATTGACGGCCTCGAACGTCGGTTGAAACAACGAGGCCGGCAACCCCAACCGTCGCCTCGCCGGGCCGCCGCCGGGTCCCCGACCCCCGCTCCGGGGTCGACCCGCTAAGCCGCTCGCCACGTGCCGGTGAGTCGGGTGCGGCCCCGTCGGACGCATCCGCGAGGAACGCCGCCGGGCCGGGTGAGTCGGTGAGGTGAGCGCGAGCCGGTGCGTCCGTGCGAGTGGGTAGAGCCTGGCCCGGCGAGGTGGGGCTGGCGGAGTCCGGCTCGCGGCGTCGGGGGTGGGTGGACCGTCCCGCCTCGGCCGTCGGCCCCAACTACGCTCACCCCGTGATCACGCTGACCGCCCGCCTGTCCCCGTCGGCCCTGGACACCCGTCGCGGGGTGGTTCGGCTGCACCCCGAGGTGCTGGACGCGCTCGGGCTGCGGGCCTGGGACGCGGTGCGGCTCACCGGGGCCAGGGCGAGTGCCGCCCTCGCCGCCGCGACGGCCGGTGACGGGCCGCCCGGTGTCGTGCTGGTGGACGACGTGACGCTGTCGAACCTCGGCGTGGTGGAAGGCGCGGAGGTGGTGGTGGCTCCCGTGGACGTCGCGGCGGCGCGTTCGGTGACCGTGGCGGGGTCGCGGTTGGCCAGCACGTCGCTCACGCCGGAGACGTTGCGGATGGCGTTGACCGGGAAGGTGTTGACGGTCGGTGACGCGGTGTCCCTGCTGCCGCAGGACCTCGCGCCGCCGCCCGGTGCGGACGTGAGCGCCACGCGGCGGAAGTTGGCGAACGCCATCGGGATGACGTGGACCAACGAGCTGTTGACGATCACCGCGACGGAGCCGGCCGGGGTGCCGGTGGCGGTGCAGCCGTCGACGGTGGTCGGGTGGCGGGACGGGGCGCGCACCGGTGACGTGCCGGCGGTGTCGGGAGGCGCGGCGGGGGCGGGTCGCGGGTCGGGGGACGGCGGGGTGGGCGTCGGGGCGGGCGGGGCTGTGGGGCAGGCGTTGACGCAGGTGGGGGTGTCGTCGGGGGTTGGGGGTGCGGCGGCGGAGGTGGTTGAGGCGGCCGTGCCGGCGGTGCCGGTGGCGGACCTGGTCGGGCAGCAGGAGGCGGCGAAGCGGCTCGCCGAGTGGTTCGACCTGACGTTCAGCCACCCGGATTTGTTGGCGCGGTTGGGGGCGACGCCGCGCCTGGCGGCGCAGGTGAGCGGGCCCGAGGGGGTCGGCAAGGCGACGTTCGTGCGGGCCGTGGCGCAGGCGGCGGGGGCGACGGTGGTCGAGGTGGCGGCGCCGAGCATCGCCGTGTTGGAGGCGAACGCGGCGGCGCAGCGGGTGGTGGACGCGGTGGCGCGGGCGCAGGGGCAGGCGCCGGCGGTGTTGTTGGTGACCGACGTGGAGGCGTTGTTGCCGGCCGCGTCGCCGCCGCCGGTGGCGACGGTCGTGCTGGACGCGTTGCGCCGCCGGCCCGAGGGGGTGGCGCTGGTGGTCACGAGCGCGCACCCGGAGGCGGTGGACCCGCGGTTGCGGGTGCCGGAGCTCGTGGACCGGGAGTTGGTGTTGCCGTTGCCGGACGGCGCGGCGCGCACCGAGTTGCTGAGGGTGTTGTTGCGGGACGTGCCGGTGGAGTCCGATGTGGACCTCGGCGTGGTGGCGGACCGGACGCCGGGGTTCGTGGCGGCGGACCTGGTGGCGTTGCGGCGGGAGGCGGCGTTGCGGGCGGCGTTGCGGCAGCGGGACGCGGACGAGCCGCGGGTGGCGCAGGCGGACCTGGTGGGGGCGTTGGAGATCGTCCGTCCGATTTCGATGTCCACTTCGGACACGTTGCGGACGGGTGGGTTGACGTTGGCCGATGTCGGTGACATGGCCGAGGTGAAGCAGGCGTTGACGGAGTCGGCGTTGTGGCCGTTGCAGTACCCGGATTCGTTCGCGCGCCTCGGGGTGGCGCCGCCGCGCGGTCTGCTGCTGTACGGTCCGCCGGGGTGCGGCAAGACGTTCCTGGTGCGGGCGTTGGCGGGCACGGGGCGGTTGAACGTGCTGTCGGTGAAGGGCGCGGAGCTGATGGACAAGTTCGTCGGCGAGTCGGAGCGGGCGGTGCGGGAGTTGTTCCGGCGGGCGGCCGAGGCGGCGCCGGCGTTGGTGTTCCTGGACGAGGTGGACGCGTTGGCGCCGCGGCGCGGGCAGTCGTCGGATTCCGGGGTGTCGGACCGGGTGGTGGCGGCGTTGTTGACGGAGTTGGACGGGGTCGAGCCGTTGCGGGACGTGGTCGTGCTGGGGGCGACGAACCGGCCGGAGTTGGTGGATCCGGCGTTGTTGCGGCCGGGTCGGTTGGAGCGGTTGGTGTACGTTCCGCCGCCGGACGCGGAGGCGCGGGCGGAGATCCTGCGGGCGTCGGCGCGGAACACGCCGTTGGGGTCGGACGTGGACCTGGGTGCGTTGGCGGCCGAGTTGGACGGGTATTCGGCGGCGGACTGCGCGGCGTTGATCCGGGAGGCGGCGTTGACGGCGATGCGGGAGTCGTTGTCGGCGTCGGAGGTGACGGGCGCGCACCTGGCGTCGGCGCGGGAGCGGGTGCGGCCGTCGTTGGACCCGGCGCAGCTGGCGTCCCTGGCCGCTTACGCGGAGTCGCGGGAGCGGTGAGGCGTCGGGGCGGCGGTGGCCGGGCTGGGCGACGGCACGCCGGTCGGGGGCGGGAGGCCGGGTCGGGACGCCGGGTCAGGATGCCTTCTTGGCGGTCGGGCCCCGGTAGTCGTTGGTGACGATCACGATGATGCCGGGGTGCGCGGCCTGGATGCCGTCGAACCGGGGTTCCACGCGGGCGCCGAGGACGGTGGCGAGTTCGCGGGCGGAGGGTTCCTCGTCGGTGCCGGGGCGGAAGTAGACGGTGGTGGTGGGGATGGTGCCCTGGGAGTAGTTGCCCCTCTCGGCGACCTGCCACCCGGCTTGTTCGACGTCGGCCTGGGCGCGGGCGGCCAGGCCCTGGGTGGTGCTGTTGTTGTAGACGCGCACCGGCGGCTTGGGGACGGTGTCGACGGGCGGCGGGGGGACGTTCGCGGTGGTGCCGCCGGGGGCGGCGGTCGTGGTGGGGGCGGTCGTGGCCGGTGTGGTGTCCGACGGCGGGGTGGTCGGCGCGGGGGTGGTCTCCGAGGGGGCGGTCGGTGAGCCGTCCGGGGTGTCGGAGGTGGCCGAGGGCGGGGTGGTCTGGGCGGCGGGCGGGGTGTCGTCGGGGCCGCCGGTGACGAGGCTGACCAGGCCGATGACCAGGGCGATGACGGCCACGCCGAGCAGGGCGTAGCCCGCGGCGCGGGCCGGGTGGGCGGGGCCCGCCGGCTGTTCGGGGTTCGTCATCGGCGCTCGACGCCCAGCCTCTTGGCCGCGCGGGCGCGTTGCCTGCCGGAGCGGGACCGGCGCAGTCTCTTGATCAACATCGGATCGGCGGCCAACGCCTCTTCTTTCTCGATCAACGCGTTGAGCAGCTGGTAGTAGCGCGTCGCGGACATGTCGAACAGCTCCTTGACGGCCTGTTCCTTCGCACCCGCGTACTTCCACCACTGGCGTTCGAAGGCCAGGATCTCGCGTTCCCGGTCGTTCAAACCGTCGTCCGGCCCCTCCGCCGGCGCCAGTGCCTCTGCGGCGTCCATCTGGCTCCTCAGCCGTGTCCCGTGCGTGGGTGCCATTACATCACGTGATCTTGGTGTGGGTGGGCTCATCGGTCGGCGCGTCCGCCGTGGCGCGCCGTTAGGCTGCACGCCATGGCAGTTCACCCGATCCGGATCGCCGGAGATCCCGTCCTGCACCGCCCGACCCGTCCGGTCGAGGTGTTCGACGAGTCGTTGCGCACGTTGATCGAGGACATGCACGAGACGATGGCGGCGGCGCGGGGTGTGGGGCTCGCGGCGAACCAGATCGGGATCGACCTGCGGTTGTTCGTCTACGACTGCCCGGACGACGAGGGTGTGCGCCATCGCGGTGTGGTGGTGAACCCGACGTTGGAGACGTCGGAGGTGCCGTTGGGGATGCCGGACCCGGACGACGACTTCGAGGGGTGCCTGTCGGCGCCGGGCGAGTCGTACCCGACGGGGCGGGCGCCGTGGGCGAAGGTGACCGGGTTCGACGGGGACGGCAAGCCCGTGGAGGTGGAGGGCACCGGGTTCTTCGCGCGGTGCCTGCAGCACGAGACCGATCACCTGGACGGGGTCATCTACCTGGACCGGCTGGTGGGGCGGCACAAGCGGGCGGCGAAGAGGATGCTGCGCGCGAACGGGTGGGGTGTGCCGGGGTTGTCGTGGGACCCGGCGACGTCGGAGGACCCGTTCGCGGACGACGACGAGGACTAGGGCGACGACGAGGACCAGGGCGGGCCCGGCCTCGTCCCGCCCGCGGGCGCGCGGTGGGACGGGTCGCGCCGGTCGTGGGCGCGGTGCGGCGCGGGGTGGTCGGCGCGGGGCGGTCGTTCGGGGCGTCGCCAGGGCAGCTCGGGGTAGGACGCGAGTTCGCGGTGGGTGGGGCAGCGGGCCAGGTCGGTGTAGGCGCCGGCGAGCACGGCGGCCCGGATGCGGCGCATCTGGCCGGCCGTCGGCAGCTCTCCGACCAGCAGGAACGGCAGGAGGAGCCGCCAGGCGGCGACGGTGGCGGGGCGGCCGCGGTGGGGGGCGCGCAGGGCGGCCCGGGCGACGCGGAGGGCGTGTTCGGCGGCGGTGATCGCGGTCGGGTAGCCGGCGTGGTCCCACGACCAGCGGAGGGCGTCGGCCATGGCGCAGCGGACGCAGTCGGCGGGGCCGGTGGCGAGTTCCTCGCCGCACTGGGAGCAGGTGACGAGGGTCATCGCCCAGTCGGTGCAGGTCCAGGGGTGGCGGCCGACCTCGTCGGCGAGGACCAGCTCGGCGAGTTCGCGCTCGCCGGCGCCGCCTTCGGCGAGTTGTTCGGCGGCGAGCAGCTCCTGCCAGTCGAGCAGCCAGTACTGGTCGACCAGCTCGGCGCAGAAGCGGCAGGCGGGGTAGCCGCGGCCCGCCAGGTCGCCGCAGGACGGGCAGGGCGAGACGGCGGCGGGGCGGGCCACGCGCCGGGCGCCGGGCGGGAACGGCCGGTGATCAGCCACGCGGTGAAAGGTACGCGCAACCGGTGGTCTTCGGCATCCGCACCTTGGCATCGGCACCTGGCCGTGGCTATGGTCGGGCCGACTGCTCGAACGCAGTGCGAAAACTCAACACACGCGGGAGCTCGCGCCACAGCGGGCTGAGAGGGCGGCTGGGGTGTGAGGGCCCCGGCGCCGCCGACCGCCTGAACCTGACCGGGTAATGCCGGCGTAGGGAGGAATGTCGTGACGGCTCTTGACGACCGTTCGGTCAAGCCCAGTGTCACCACGGGACCGATCTCGGGTTCGCGCAAGGTCTACCGCGAGGTGGGCGACGGCGTGCGGGTCCCGTTCCGCAGGGTGGAGCTGACCAACGGCGAGCACGTCGACCTGTACGACACTTCCGGTCCGTATACCGACGAGAGCGCGACCATCGACGTCCACAGTGGACTTCCGAGGGTGCGTGCGGAGTGGATCGCGCGGCGGGAGCCGGTCGACGGGGCGGTGACCCAGCTGGCGTACGCGAAGGCGGGGGTCATCACGCCGGAGATGCGGTTCGTGGCGGCGCGCGAGAACCTGAGCCCGGAGTTCGTCCGGGACGAGGTGGCGATCGGTCGGGCGGTCATCCCGCTCAACCGGAACCACCCGGAGGCCGAGCCGATGATCATCGGGAAGAAGTTCCTGGTGAAGGTCAACGCGAACATCGGGAACTCGGCGGTGACCTCCTCGATCGAGGAGGAGGTGGAGAAGATGGTGTGGGCGTCGCGGTGGGGCGCCGACACGATCATGGATTTGTCGACGGGGAAGCGGATCCACGAGACCCGCGAGTGGATCATGCGGAACTCGCCGGTGCCGGTCGGGACGGTGCCGATCTACCAGGCGTTGGAGAAGGTGGACGGCGACCCGGCGAAGCTGTCGTGGGAGGTGTACCGGGACACCGTCGTCGAGCAGGCCGAGCAGGGCGTGGACTACATGACGGTGCACGCGGGGGTGCTGCTGCGGTACGTGCCGCTGACGGCCAGGCGGGTGACGGGCATCGTGTCGCGGGGCGGGTCGATCATGGCCGCGTGGTGCCTGGCGCACCACAAGGAGAGCTTCCTGTACACGCACTTCGAGGAGCTGTGCGACATCCTGCGGGCGTACGACGTCACGTTCTCGCTGGGTGACGGGCTGCGGCCGGGTTCGATCGCGGACGCGAACGACGAGGCGCAGTTCGCGGAGCTGCGGACGTTGGGCGAGCTGACGCACGTCGCGCGGGCGAAGGACGTGCAGGTGATGATCGAGGGGCCGGGTCACGTGCCGATGCACAAGATCGCGGAGAACGTGCGGCTGGAGGAGGAGTGGTGCGGGGAGGCTCCGTTCTACACCCTCGGGCCGCTGGCCACGGACATCGCGCCCGCGTACGACCACATCACCTCGGCGATCGGGGCGGCGCAGATCGGGTGGCTGGGCACGGCGATGCTGTGCTACGTCACCCCGAAGGAGCACCTGGGGCTGCCCAACCGGGACGACGTGAAGACGGGCGTGATCACGTACAAGATCGCGGCGCACTCGGCGGACCTGGCCAAGGGGCACCCGGGGGCGCAGGAGCGGGACGACGCGTTGTCGAAGGCCCGGTTCGAGTTCCGGTGGGAGGACCAGTTCAACCTGTCGCTGGACCCGGACACGGCGCGGTCGTTCCACGACGAGACGCTGCCCGCGGCGCCGGCGAAGACGGCGCACTTCTGCTCGATGTGCGGGCCGAAGTTCTGCTCGATGAAGATCACCCAGGACGTGCGGCGGTTCGCGGAGGAGCGCGGGCTGTCGACGGTGGAGGCGATCGAGGCGGGCATGGCGGAGAAGTCGCACGAGTTCACCGACCGGGGCGCCAAGGTGTACCTGCCGGTGGTGGACTGATGGGGGTGCGCTGATGGCGGTCGCGCCGCCGAAGGTGCTGACCATCGCCGGGTCGGACTCGGGCGGTGGCGCGGGCCTGCAGGCGGACCTGAGGACGTTGTTCGCGTGCGGGGTGCACGGGATGACGGCGGTGACGGCGGTGACCGTGCAGAACTCGCTGGGCGTCACCGGGTACACGGAGATCCCGCCGGACGTGGTGGCCGCGCAGATCGAGGCGGTGGCGACGGACATCGGGGTGGACGCGGCGAAGACCGGGATGCTGGCGTCGGCGGCGATCATCGAGGCGGTCGCGGCGGCGGTGGACCGGGTCGACGTCGGGCCGTTCGTGGTGGACCCGGTGGCCGCGTCGATGCACGGGCACCAGCTGCTGGCCGACGACGCGCTGGACGCGGTGCGGTCGCTGCTGTTCCCGCGGGCGACGCTGGTGACGCCGAACCTGGACGAGGTGCGGCTGCTGACCGGCATCGACGTGCGCAGCCGCGCCGACCAGCGCAAGGCGGCCGAGGCGCTGCACGCGATGGGCCCGCGGTGGGTGCTGGTCAAGGGCGGGCACCTGTGGGACGACCCGGAGTGCCTGGACGTGCTGTTCGACGGCGAGCGGTTCGTCGAGCTGCTCGGGCCGCGCTACGACGTGAAGGACACCCACGGCAGCGGGGACACGCTGGCGTCGGCGATCGCGTCGCAGCTCGCGCGGGGCGCGGACGTGCCGACGGCGGTGCGGTTCGGCAAGGACTTCGTGGTCCGGTCGGTGGCCGCCGCGTACCCGTTGGGCGGCGGGGTGGGCCCGGTGTCGCCGCTGTGGCGGCTGGAGGGGTGACGCCGGCGGGGCGGGGTGGTCGTCGCCGCCCCGCCCCGTCGCCGCCCCGCCCCGTCGCCGTTCGCGGCCCGGCGGCGGAGGGGGACCGCGTCGCCGTCGCCGGTTGTCGATCGTCGAAGGGTTCGGTGAGCACGTCCGATTCGTCACCCTGTGGTCGGGAATCCGAACACGGGTGGTCGAGGGGGCGGTCCAGTGGAGGTCGACGAACCGGTGGCCGGTGTGGGCCGCGGAGCCGGTCCGATCCGGGTGGCACCGCCCGGTGTGCGCAACACGGTGACGGGCCGGTTGGGCGGCGTGGTGCAGGCCGGTGTGGTGCACGGCGGTGTGCACCTGCACGCCGCGCCGGTACGGCCCGCGGCCGCGACGCCGCGGCAACTGCCGGCCGTGCCCGCGGCGTTCGTCGGTCGGGCGGCGGAGCTGGCCGCGTTGGACGACGCCGCGGGCACCGTGTCGGCGATCGCGGGCGTGGGCGGCATCGGCAAGACGTGCCTGGCGCTGGTGTGGGCGCACCGCAACCTCGACCGGTTCCCGGACGGTCAGCTGTTCGTCGACCTGAACGGGTTCAGCCCGGCGGGGCGGCCGACCGGGCCGGTGGACGCGGTGCGCGGGTTCCTCGGCGCCCTGGGCGTGGACCCCGGCGCGCTCCCGCCCGACCTGGACGCCCTGGCGGCGCTGTACCGGGGTCTGGTCGCGGGCAGGCGGATGCTGGTCGTGCTGGACAACGCGGCCACCGCCGAACAGGTCGTGCCGCTGCTGCCGGGCAGCCCGACGTGCACGGTGCTGGTCACGGGCCGGACCGTGCTGTCGTCGCTGATCGACCGGTGCGGCGCGCGGCACGTGCCGCTGGGTGTGCCGGGCCGGGAGGAGGCCCGTGACCTGTTGACCCGACGTTTGGGCGTGCCGCGGGTCGCGCCCGCCCCGGAGGCGACCGACGACCTGGTCGGGCTGTGCGGTCGCCACCCGCTGGCGCTGGCGATCATGGCCCGGCACGCCGCGGCGCGGCCGGCGGTTCCGCTGGCCGAGTTGGCGGTCGAGCTGCGGGAGCTGGGCCTGGAGATGCTCGACCACCACACCGACCCCGCCGCCAGCCTGCCCGCCGTGCTGTCCTGGTCCCTGCGGCACCTCACCGACCGCCAACGGGAGGCGTTCGCGCTGCTGGGGCTGGCTCCGGGGCCGGACGTGGACCTGCCCGCGGCCGCGTCCCTGACGGGCCTGCCCGCGCGGGAGGCGCGCGCGGTGCTGGGCGCGTTGGCGGAGGCGTCGCTGCTCGACCGGCAGGCGCACGGCCGCTACCGGATGCACGACCTGGTCCGCGCCTACGCCGCGACCACCGCCTGCGCCGACGTCCCCGAACCGGTGCGGCGGGCGGCGCTGGACCGGGTGGTGGACCACTACCGGCACACCGCCCACGCCGCCGACCACCTGCTGTACCCGTACCGGGAGCCGATCCGGGTCGACCCGCCCGCGCCCGGCTGCCAGGTCCGGTCGCTGCCGGACCGCGCCTCCGCGCTGGCCTGGCTGGACGCGCACCACCCGCACCTGCTGGCCGCCCAGCTGCTCTCCGCCGCCCGCCACCGCCACCAGGCCGTCTGGCACCTGGCGTGGGCGCTGCACACGTTCCACTGGCGCCGCGGGCACCGCGTCGACGAGTTGGCCGTGTACCGGGCCGCCGTCCACGCCGCCGACCACCTGCGCGACCCGGCCGCCCGCGCCCTCGCGCACCGGCGCCTCGGACGCGCCCACGCCGCCCTCGGGCGGCACGAGTCGGGTCTCGCGCACCTGCGCCACGCCCTGGCGCTGGCCGAGCACCACCACGACCTCGTCCAGCAGGCCGCGACCCACCACTACCTCGCGTGGGTGTGGGAGCTGCGCGGGGACGACCGGAGGGCCTTGGAGCACGCGTCCCGGGCGTTCGACCTCGACCGGGTCGCGGCCCACCCGGTGTGGCAGGCCCGCGCGCTCAACCAGATGGGCTGGTACCGCGCCCGGCTGGGCGACCACGCCGGCGGGCGCGTCCAGTGCGGGCAGGCCCTCGAGGTGTTCCGACGCCACCACGACCCCGACGGCGAGGCCGCCACCCACGACAGCCTCGGTTACATCGCCCACCGGACCGGGGACCACCACCGGGCCGTCCACCACTACCGGCGGGCCCTCGCGCTGTTCCGCGCCCTCGGCGACCCCGTCGAAGCCGCCGAAACCCTCAACCGCCTCGGCCACCCCCTCGCGGCCCTCGGGCAGCACCACCGGGCCCGCGCGGTCTGGCGGTACGCCGTGGAGCTGTACCGCCGCCTGGGCCGCGCGTCGGAGGCCGAACTCGTCCTGCGGCAGCTCCGCGGGCTCGACGCGTGTCGGGCGCCGGCGACGCGCTGAGCCACCCGCGAGGGGCTCGCGCGTCTTGTAGGGCATGAGCGCTTGGGGACGGGACGCGTACGTGGCCGAGCTGGTGCTGGGCCAACCCGAGGCGGTCGCGGCGTTGTTCGGCGGCTCGGTGCTGCTGGGCGCGGTCGGGCTGGTGGTGGCGCGGTGGCGGGGGTGGCCGGTGGCGCCGTCGGTGCTGGCCGGGTGCGGGTTGGCGCTCGCGCTGGCGGTGACCCTGGCGCGGCCGGGCGGGTCGCTGTCGATCGTCACGACCGACCCGGTCGGGGTGTGCGTGGCGAACGAGTTCTCGCTGGTCGGGTCGCTGGCGCGGCTGAACCTGGTGATGCTCGTGCCGTTCGCGTTCTTCGCCGCGCTGGCCACCCGGCGGCCGTTCACGGTGCTCGCGGTCGCGGCGGCGTTCAGCGGCGCGGTGGAGTTCGTGCAGGCCGTGACGGGGATCGGGGTGTGCGAGGCGCAGGACTTCCTCAACAACACGGTGGGCGCGTTGCTGGCGGTGCTGGTGGCGTGGCCGTTCACGGTCGCCGCGGGCGGTCCCGCGCGACGGCGGCTGACTGTCGGTGGTCGCCTGTAGGGTGCACCGCACGATCTCCGACGCGACCGCCGAAGCCGCCGCCGACCGCCCGCTGCCCGCCGTGCCCCGGCACGCCGACCTGGTGTTCCGGGCCGGGGTGAGGTGGGAGCTGCCCCGGCCGGGGGCCGTGGTCACCGAGGTGCGCGAGGCGGGCGCGGTGCGGCTGGGCAGCGGGCGGCTGGTCGTCGCCGACCCGGGGCACCTCGACTCCGAAGCCGAGCCGTTCACCGTCGGCGTCGAGCCCGGCGAGTACCCCGTGGAGGTGGCGCCGGCGCGGTTCGCGGACGACCCGGAGCACCTGCGGGTGGCGGCGGCGCGCCTGGTCGTCACGCGCGAGCCCGCGGTGTCGTGGGAGTTGGCGGTGGTGGCCGGGCAGGACGTGGCGGACCTGGGCGAGGACGAGTTCTACGGGTTCGGCGTGGACACCGGCACGGCGTGCTTCGTGGACGCCGACGCGGCCGCCGCGCTGGGCGCGTGGCTGGACGACAACCACGACACCGCCTACGACGGCGTGTTCGAGGCCCACGCGGCGCCGATGCGGGACCCGTCCACCGGACACGGGCTGGTCGCGTTCACCAGCGGGTGGGGTGACGGGTCGTACCCGACGTGGATCGGCCGCGCCGCGGACGGCGGGGTGACGTGCTTCGTGGTCGACACGTTCGTGCTGCACGGCGCCACGCCGCGGCCGTGACGGTTCACAGCCGCCGCAGGTAGCCCTCGTACGGGGCGCGCAGGTCGACCGTCTCGGGGTCCAGCAGCCACAGGGTGAGCGCGCCCTCGGGGAACGCGAGCAGTTCGGTCGCCCGGTCGGGGCCCAGGCGCTCGGCGAACGCGTGCCGCAGGGCGCGGTTGCGGGCCACGAACCGGGCGCGGACCTCGCCGTCGCCCGCGAGGTGCTCGGCCTGGAGGACGACGTGCGGCGTGGCCAGGCCGCGGTGCGCCATCGTGTGCTCGGCGTCGGACAGCAGCGCGGCCTTGAGCCCGTCGACGCCCCGGTCGGCGTGCTCGGACACGCGTGCGGCGGAACGGGCGTCGAACTCGTCCAGGACGGCTTTGAGCAGGGCGGCGACCCGGAGCTGTTCTTCGGCAGGCACCGCTGGGAGCCGGCCGGGGACGCCCCCGGCGTGACGCGGCCCCCTGTTCTTCATTCTGCCACCGGGAACCGACAATTCCGCCGCCCCGACGGCGCTCACCTCGTCGAACCCGGCGGCGCCACCCGGACAGGGACGCCCGATCCGCCGGGCGCAGTCGATGACCGTCGTGCCCGACGTCCCCCTCGAACACCGCGCGAGAGCCGCGGGTTCCACGGCCCGATCCGGGTGAGCGGGACGCAGATCGTGCACCCCCGTGCCGGACGGGGAACGGGGGCTGCGGCGGTCCTCCGCCCGCGACCCCGGCGGCCGGGTGGTCGTCGTGCTCGCGCGCCGCCGTCAGGCGGTCTCGCCGACCAGTTCCTCCAACGCCGGCAGGGCGTTCACCAGCGCGTCGCGGTGCTCCGGGGCCAGCTGCTCGATCCGCCTCTGCAACTCCCGCACCCGCGCCGACCGCACGCCCGACACCATCGTCACGCCCTCCGGCGTCGGCGTCGCCAGCCAGGCCCGCCCGTCCTGCGGGTCCGGCTCCCGCCGCACGTACCGCGCCTCCACCAGGGCCGCCACGATCCGCGACAGGGTGGGCGGCGCGACGCCCTCCTTCGCGGCCAGGTCGCCCAGCCGCATGGGGCCGCACCGCGCCAACGTGGCCAATGCCGACACCGCGCCCGGTCCGAGACCGGGCGAGCCGGTGCGCCGCAGCAACCGGGATAGCCTGCCGATCGCGAGGTACAGCCGGGCGGTGGCGTCCTCGACCTGGTCGGCCGTCACGGCACTCCTCCTCGGGCAGACGGACAGGATGAGCGTCCATCATGCCGTGCCGGGCAATCACCCCACCGCGGGACTCGACGCGTGCGCCCAGAACCGCTTCGGGATCCGCCCCGCCAACCGGGCCAGCCGACCGGCCTCCACGCCCGCCCGCATGGCCGCCGCCATCCGCTCGGGGTCCTGCGCCCGGGTCACGGCGGTCGCCAGCAGCACGGCCGAGCAGCCCAGCTCCATCGCCAGCGCCGCGTCCGACGCCGTGCCGACCCCCGCGTCCAGCACCACCGGCACGGACGCCCGCGCCACGATCAGCTCGATGTTGTGCGGGTTGCGGATGCCGAGCCCCGTCCCGATCGGCGAGCCCAGCGGCATCACGGCGGCGCACCCCACCTGCTCCAGCCGCAGCGCGAGCACCGGGTCGTCGGAGGTGTAGGGCAGCACCACGAACCCGTCGTCGACCAGCCTCTCGGCCGCGTCCAGCAGCTCCACCGGGTCGGGCAGCAGGGTCCGGTCGTCGGCCACGACCTCCAGCTTCACCCAGTTCGTCTCCAACGCCTCCCGCGCCAGCCGCGCGGTGAGCACGGCCTCGGCGGCGGTGCGGCAGCCGGCCGTGTTGGGCAGCGCCGCGATCCCCAGCCGGGCCAGCAGGTCCAGCACTCCCCCGCCGGACGCGTCCAGGCGGCGCATCGCGACCGTCGTCAGCTCCGTCCCGGACGCCACCAGGGCGCGTTCCAGCACCGACAGGTTCGCCGCGCCGCCGGTGCCCATGACGAGCCGCGACCCGAACTCGCGCCCGGCGATCACCAAGGGGTCGTCCACGTCAGCCTCCCTGCACGGCGGTCAGCACCTCGACCGCGGCCCCGTCGCGCACCGCCGTCGTCGCCCACGCCGCGCGCGGCACGACCTCGCCGTCCAGGGCGACCGCGACACCGCGCGGCGGGGCGTCGAGCAGCGCGAGCACGGTGGCGACGGTCGACCCGTCGGCCAGTTCCCGCTCCACACCGTTCACGTGCGCCTTCACCGACTGTTTCCTCCTTCGCGGAGCAGGGCGAGCACCCGCCGGGCGGTGACGGGCGCGAGGAGCAGGCCGTTGCGGTGGTGGCCGGTGGCGGCCACCACGCCCGGTTCCAGCAGGCGGATGACGGGCGCGTTGTCGGGGCTGCCCGCGCGGAACCCGGCGGCGGCCTCGACCAGCGCGTACTCGGCGATGCCCGGCCACACCACCTCGGCGTCGCGCAGCAGGTCCCGCACGCCGCCGACGGTCACGTCGCCGTCGAAACCGGCCTCGTACTGGGTCGCGCCGAGCACGAACCCGTCCTCGCGGGGCACGAGGTAGACGGGGCGGCCGGACACGTGGGCGCGGATCGTGTGCCGGGGCGGCGGCAACGCGCCGGGCCGCGCGGCCAGCCGCAGGATCTCGCCCTTCACCGGCCGGATCACCGTCCGCAGCGCCGGGTGCAGGTCGCGGCTCCACGCGCCGGCCGCGATCACCGTCACGTCGCGCTCCGCGCCCGGCTCGGCGGCGAACACGACACCGTTGGCGGCACAGGCTTCCCGCAGCGCGCGCAGCAGCGCCCGGTTGTCCACGGCGACGTCGCCCGGCACGGACAGTCCACTGCGGACCGGGCCGAGACCGGGCTCCAGCGCCCGCAGCTCGCGCCCCGTCAGCCGGGACACCGGCCGGCCCAGCCGGTCCAGGTGGGCGCGCAGCTGGTCCAGCACCTCGACGTCGGCCCCGTCCACCGCGACCGCCAGCGTCCCCGCCGGGCTCAGCGCGACGCCCAGCTCGCGGGCGAACTCCGGCCACAGCTCCAGCGACTCGACGCCGAGCGCGAGGACCTCCTCGTCGCCCGGCCACGCCTCGGTGATCGGCGCGAGCATCCCGCCCGCCACCCACGAGCCGCCGTGCGGGGAGGCGCGGTCGACCAGTTCGACGGTGTAGCCGGCGCGGGCCGCGTACCAGGCCGCGGACAGGCCGATGACGCCACCGCCGAGGACGGTCACTCGCATTGCCAAGGCACTCACGCTCCCTGCGCCGGCATGACCCGGATCAGGTTCGACGGTCGGAGCGGACCACGCTCCCTCTCAGCCCGGTCTGTTCCAGGCTCCCGTGCGGACCGCGTCCACCGTAGCGCACGCGGCGGCGCGGCGGTTACCGTGCCGCCGTGCCAGGACTCGACGGAACGCGGATCAGGCGGCGGCTCGCCGACGCACGGCTCTACCTCTGCACGCCCACGCGCCCCGACCTCGCCGAGTTCGCGGACGCCGCGCTCGCGGGCGGCGTGGACGTCGTGCAGCTGCGGGACAAGGGCATCGAGGCGAAGCAGGAGATCGCCGCGCTGGAGGTGCTCGCCGAGGCGTGCGCGCGGCACGGCGCGCTGCTCGCGGTCAACGACCGGGCGGACGTGGCGCTGGCCGTGGACGCCGACGTGCTGCACCTCGGGCAGGACGACCTGCCGGTGCCGCTCGCCCGCCGCGTCGTCGGCGACGACGTGGTGATCGGCCGGTCCACGCACGACGTCGCGCAGGCGCGGGCGGCGGCCGGGGAACCGGGCGTGGACTACTTCTGCACCGGGCCGTGCTGGCCGACGCCGACCAAGCCGGGCCGTCCCGCGCCGGGCCTGGACCTGGTGCGGGCCACGGCGGGCACGACCGACCGGCCGTGGTTCGCGATCGGCGGCATCGACCGGGACCGGCTGCCCGAGGTGCTGGCGGCGGGCGCGGAACGGGTCGTCGTCGTGCGCGCCGTCACCGAGGCCGAAGACCCCCGCGCCGCCGCGGAGTGGTTCGCGCGTCGGCTGGAGGGCGCGCGGTCGTCGGCGTGACCCCCGGGACGCGGAACGCCCCCGGACCGGGTGGTCCGGGGGCGTCGCCCGAGCGGTGCGCGGCCCGCAGGGGAAGGGACGGCCGCGCGGCGCCGCGACGTCAGCCGCGGGTCAGGCTGAGCCCGTAGGCGCTGAGGATCTCGTTGACGGGCTGGAAGTAGACGATGCCGCCGGAGGTGCAGTTGCCCGAACCGCCGGAGGTCACGCCCTGGGCCTGGCTGTAGTTCGAGCCGGCCACCCACGAACCGCCCGAGTCACCGGGCTCGGCGCAGGCGTTGGTGCGGGTCAGGCCCGACACCGAGCCCTGCGCGTAGTTCACCGTCTGGTTCTTGGCCTGGACGGTGCCGCAGCGCCAGCCGGTGGTGGAGCCGGAACGGCAGATCGCCGCGCCGACCGCCGCCTCGGACGAGCCGGTCACGGTGACGTTGGAGCCGTTGTAGCGGTTGACCCACGGGCGGGAGGTCCAGCTCGTGTTCGTCCGCACCCAGGCGTAGTCGTTGCCCGGGAAGGACGAGCCCGCGAAGGTGCCCTGCGAGACGCGGTTGAAGCCGGTCGTCGCGTTGCCCGTGCGGCCGCAGTGGCCCGCGGTCACGAACCCGCCGGCGACCGCGAAGCCCACCGAGCACCGGCCGCTGCCGATGTAGTAGGCGTCACCGCCGCGGGTGTCGTACAGCGGCGTCGGCGACTCGTCGACCTCGACCACCCGGACCGCCGGGCTGACCGACTTGGCCGCCGCCAGGAACGACTCCGCCGCCGCGTCGCGCTGGAAGCGGTTCACCTCGACCACGACCGAGTTGGTCTGGTCGTCGACCCGCCAGCCGGTGATCGACTTCGGCGCCGACATGCCGTCGAGCGCCGACTTCGCGCCGGTGAGCTGCCGGTGGGAGAAGGCGACGTACTTGGCGTCGGCGCCCGCGGCCTTCGCCGCGCCCGCCTTCGCCGGGTCCGCCACCGCGACGACCAGCTTGCCGGTCGCCTGGTTGATCCACGAACCCGCGTAGGCGGCGCCGACGGCGGCCTTCGCGGCCGCCTCGACCTCACCCGCGCGGGTGTCGCTCGCCAAACGGGCGGTGACCTGTTCGGCGGTCAGGCCGAGGTCGCGTTGCGCCGCTTGGAGCAACTCGGCGGGGTAGCTCTCCGTGTCGGCCGGGCTTGTGCCATTGGGCGCGGCGGGCGCCGCGAAGGCCGGTACGCTGAGAGCTGTAGCCGTGCTCGTGGCCAGCAGGACGGCCGTGGCAAGGCGGACCGCACTCGTGCGGTTCATTAGGCGTCTCCCTCATCTTCGGGTGCAGGGAACCCGAGAGCCTGGTTGCAGGGACCGCTCTCGGGGGCTCTAGGGGGACGGGTGGTGGGGCGGCGGCAGGGGTCGCCCCACCCCTTTTTCTCTCGCCCGGTTCGTCGCTCGTGCCTCCCGGACCGCGGTCGCACGCGGTGAGGCGCACGGCCGGGACGGCGCTCGCGTGTCCCGCATGCCACTCCTCCCCGGTCTCCGGTCGACCAGCACTCGCCCGTTCGAGCGACGTTATGACTCCGTTACCTATGACGGTTCGAGCCATCTGAGGGCGAAGTGTGTCACAGGACACGCCGATATGACTGCGCTGTGTAGCGTTTGACAGTTAACTCTCACTCAAGGTAGTGACTCGATCACCGATTCGGGCGGATTTGCCACATGTAAGCGATCCCGTCACGCAAGCCTCGTACGTGTGAATGCTGTTGAACCGGGCGGGTGACACAGGAGGAGTTCCGGTAGCGCGCCGTGTAGGCGGGACGCCGCCGCAGGGGTGAGGATCGACGCCATGGGACTCGTCACCATCTCCGACATCCAGGCCGCCGCCGACCGCGTCAAGGGCGCGGCGGTGCGCACACCGCTCCTGCGGTTCGACGACGGGTTGTGGCTCAAGCCGGAGAGCTTGCAACCGGTCGGCGCGTTCAAGATCCGGGGCGCGTACAACGCCCTCGCCCGGCTGCCCGAGGACGTGCGGGCGCGCGGCGTCGTCGCCTACTCCAGCGGCAACCACGCCCAGGCCGTCGCGTACGCGGCGAAGCTGTTCGGCGTGCGCGCGGCGATCGTCGTGCCGGACACCACGCCCCGGGTCAAGGTCGAGGCCACCCTGTCCCACGGCGCGGAGGTCGTGCAGGTGCCCATGGCGCAGCGGGAGGCGCGGGCCGCGGAGCTGGTGGCCGAGCGGGGCGCGACGCTGATCCCGCCGTTCGACCACCCCGACGTCATCGCCGGTCAGGGCACCATCGGGCTGGAGGTCGTGGCGGACCTGCCGGACGTGGCGACGGTGCTGGTGCCGGTCAGCGGCGGGGGCCTGATCTCCGGGGTGGCGACGGCGGTGAAGGCGCTGAGCCCGTCGACGCGGGTGATCGGCGTGGAGCCGGAGCTGGCGGGCGACGCGGCCGAGTCGCTGAGGGTCGGCACGCTGGTCCGGTGGTCGCCCGACGACCGGGCCCGGACGTCGGCCGACGGGTTGCGCGCCGAGCCGTCCGAGCTGACGTTCGCGCACATGAGGGCCTACGTGGACGACATCGTGACGGTGTCGGAGGAGCAGATCGGCGAGGCCGTCGGCCTGCTGGCCCGGCGGGCGCGGCTCGTGGTGGAGCCGAGCGGCGCGGTCACCGTCGCCGCCCACCTGGCGCGGCCGTCGGAGCGCGCGGTCGCCGTGCTGTCCGGCGGGAACGTCGACCCGGAGGTGTTCGCCGGGTACCTCTGAGGTCAGTCGCGCATGTGCGCGGGCGGGCCGTCGACCGGGCAGCTGTGGCACTCGTGGGCGTCCGGGGTCGCCCGGAGCACGCGGTTGTCCGTGCCGACGGCCAGCAGCCCGCCGACCACCGACGCGACCGCGCACACCAGCAGGGCCCGCTGCCAGCCCTCGGTGAGCGCGGCCGGGTCGGCGTACCGGTCCCCGGTCAGGCCCGCCACGGCCGGCAGCACGGCCACCGCGACCAGGCTGCCGGTGCGGGCGACCGCGTTGTTGACGCCCGAGGCGACCCCCGCGTACCGGTCCGGGGCGGCGGCCAGCACGGTCGCCGTCACCGGCGCGACCACCGCCGCCAGGCCGAAGCCGAACACGAGCAGGCCGGGCAGCACGCCGGTCCAGTAGCCGGCCCCGGGCTCGACCCGCCGCAGCAGCAGCATGCCGACGCCGATCAGCACCGGACCCGCGACCAGCTGGGCGCGCGGCCCGATGCGCTGGGCGAGGTCCCCGGACCGCGCCGACAGCGCCAGCATGATCAGCGTGATGGGCAGGCTCGCCAGGCCGGACGCGGTCGGCGAGTAGCCCAGCGACACCTGCAGTTGCAGCACCATCAGCACCATCACCCCGCCCAGCGCCGCGTAGACCAGGAAGGTCAGCGCGTTGGCCAGGACGAACGTGCGGTCGGCGAACAGCCGGGGCGGCACGAGCGGGTCGCGGCCGCGCCGTTGCGCCACCACGAACGCCACCAGCCCCGCGACCCCCAGCGCCCCGGCCGTGAGCACGAGCGCGTCCGCGCCGCGGACCGGCGCCTCGACCAGCGCGCCGGTGACGCCCGCGAGGCCCACCGCGCCGATCACGGACTCGCCGACGTTCGGGTGGCCGGTGAGGGACTCGTCGCGGGACTCGGGCACGTGCCGGCGGGCGAGCCACACGCAGACCGCCGCGACCGGCAGGTTGACCAGGAACGCGAGCCGCCACGACCACGCCTGCACCAGCAGCCCGCCGAGCAGCGGCCCGACGGCCGTGGCGACGCCGGACAGGCCGGACCACGCGCCGATCGCGCGGGACCGGTCGGCGCGGGCGAAGACCGACTGCAGGATGGCGAGCGAGCCGGGCGTGAGCAGCGCGCCGCCGATGCCCTGCAGGACGCGGGCGGCGACGAGCAGCTCGGTGGTCGGCGCGAGCCCGCAGAGCAGTGACGCGGCCCCGAACCAGAGGACGCCGAACGTGAAGACCCGGCGGCGGCCGTACCGGTCGCCCAGCGAGCCGGCCACGAGGATCAGCGAGGCCAGCGCCAGCAGGTAGCCGTCGAGGATCCACTGGAGCCCGGCGACCGACGCCCCCAGCTCCGCGCCGATCCGGGGCAGGGCGACGTTGACGATGGTGCTGTCCAGCATCGCCATGCCCGAGCCCAGGATGGTCGTCGCCAGCACGGCCCTGGCCCGTCCCGTGCCCCATACCACCGTCTCGGTCACCGACCCATTCTGCTCCCCGAGTTGTCCACAGGCCGGAGCGGACCACTCCCGCACCGTCGGCGCCGGCCGGCAGTATGAAGAACAGGGGTCCCCCCGGGCGGGGTACCCCTGAGGGAATTCGGGGCGCGGGGGAAACCGCACCGGGCACACCGCCGGCAGGCGCACCGGCGCTATTCCGCGCCGGGTGATTTCCGTGGCGCGGGTGAACGGGGATCCCGCTGCGCGGTGAGGGGTTTTCCGCGGTGCCCGTCGCGGCTCGCGTCCGCCGGCGAGGGGCAGGAACCGTGCAGGTGGGCGACGACCCGGGCCGCCCCGTCGGCGCGGACAGGCCCACGTCCTACGACGCCGGATCGCGGCTCGACAGCACGCGGGGATCGATTCTTCCGCGTTCCGCGAAGGACGCCGGGGACAAGGTTTCCACACCGTCGAAACGCGGCGTCGGATCACGCCCAACGCCCATTCCCGCGCCGCCCGTGTGATGAGGTCGGGACAAGTGGCGCCGGTCCCCGACACGACCGCCGCCCGGCCCGAACGCGGACCGGACGGCGGCGCGCGACTAGTCCGCCGGCCGGTTCAGCGTCGCCACGAACTTGTACCGGTCGCCCCGGTACACCGACCGCACCCACTCGACGGGGTTGCCCTCCGTGTCGAACGAGTGCCGCGACAGCAGCAGCATCGGCAGGCCGATGTCCGCGCCGAGCAACTCGGCCTCCTCCGGCGACGCGAGGGCCGTCTCGATGGTCTCCTCGGCGTGTCCCATCTCGACCCCGAACCGCTCCCGCAGCACCTGGTACAGCGACGCCCCCGGCGCGAGGTAGCGCCGCAGCCCGCGGAACCGGCCCAGCGCCAGGTGCGTGGTCTCGATCGCCATCGGCTCGCCGTCGGCCAGCCTCAGGCGGTGCAGGCGCAGCACCTTCGCGCCCGCCCGCACGCCGAGCAGCCGGGCCAGCTCCGCCTCCGCGGGCATCTCCGACGCCTCGATCAGCCGCGACGACGGCTGCCGCCCCTGGGCCTTCATGTCCTCTGTGTACGAGGAGAGCTGGAGCCGTTGCGCCACCTTGGGTTCCGCGGCGAACGTGCCCTTGCCCTGCACGCGCAGCAACCGGCCTTCCACGGTGAGTTCGGCAAGCGCTTGCCGCACCGTCGTGCGCGACACGTCGAACTCCGCCGCCAGCGACCGCTCCGTCGGGATCGGCGACCCCGGTGGCAGCGCGCGCAGGAGGTCGAGCAGGTGCCGCTTGAGTCCCCAGTACTTCGGCTCGCGCTGCGCGCGGGTCCTGGCGTCCACGCCAGTCGCAGGGCTCGTCTCGAGCATGCCTTCCTCCTCGCCCCTTGCCACCATCCGACAATGCCGGCGCTCCCGGACACAGGATGCCTTGTCCTCGTCGGATCGTGCGCCCGAACCCCCGACAAGACCCGGGAAATTGGTCCGATGACTTTGCAACGGTCCAGCAACGGCCTTGACATGCCCTGTGGTGAGGCACACTCTAGGCCGCATTGGTCTACACCACTTTGGCGTTCCGGTCGTCGCGATCGGGGCATGGGGAAAGGGCGCACAACGTGAAGGGCTGGAGAGGACTGGCCGTAGGTGCCGCCGCACTCGCGGTGGCCGTGGCCGGATGTGGCACCAAGGCCGACAGCGGCAGCGGCGACTCCGGTGAACCCAAGACGCTGACGGTCTGGTTGATGGACGGCTCGGCGCCGACCACCCTGACCGACGCGCTGCACAAGGAGTTCCAGGACTCGCACCCCGGCGTCACCGTCAAGTACGAGATCCAGAAGTGGAACGGCATCCAGGAGAAGCTGACCACCGCTCTGACCAGCAACAACCCGCCGGACGTCATCGAGCTGGGCAACACCCAGACGGCGAAGTTCGCGGCCGAGGAGACGCTGCTCGACCTGAGCGGCAAGGCGGGCGAGCTGAACGGCGACCAGTGGCTCGGCGGCCTCAAGGACTCGCTGACCTGGGACGGCAAGCAGTACGGCCTGCCGTTCTACGCCGCGAACCGCACGGTCATCTACCGGACCGACCTGTTCGAGGCCGCGGGCATCACCGCCGCGCCGAAGTCGCGTGACGAGTGGGTCTCGGCGATCGAGAAGCTGAAGGCCGCCAACGCGGCCGACCCGGACTTCCAGCCCCTCTACCTGCCCGGCCAGTCGTGGTACGTGCTGCTGTCGTTCATCTGGGACGAGGGCGGCGACGTCGCCAAGCCGCAGGGCTCCGCCTGGGCCGGCGCGCTCGACACCCCGGAGGCCAAGGCCGGCCTCGAGTTCTACAAGAAGCTGGTCGACGTCTCCGGCACCAAGGCGCCGAAGGACGCCGACGAGGCCACGCCGCAGCAGATGGAGGTCTTCGGCACCGGCAAGATCGGCATGATGATCGGCCTGCCGTGGGAGCTGGCGGGCGCCGTCAAGGCCAACCCGGACCTGAAGGACAAGACCGCGGCGTTCCCGATCCCGTCCAAGACCGCGGGCAAGACCGCCCCGGTGTTCCTCGGCGGCTCGAACCTCGCCATCCCGGCCGGCAGCAAGAACAGCGACCTGGCCACCGAGTACCTGAAGCTGCTCAGCTCGGCGAAGTACCAGGACATGCTGGCCGAGGGCGGCGCGGTGCCGGGCACCTCGACCGACACCTCGAAGCTCGCCACCACCCCGATCGGCAAGGCGCTGGCCGAGTCCGCCCCGAACGGCAAGGTCACCCCGACCACGCCGTCGTGGGCCGCGGTCGAGGCGGGCCAGAACCCGCTGAAGGACATGCTGACCGCGTACCTGACCGGCGCGAAGCCGCTCGACGCGGCCACGTCCGACGCCAACGCCGCGCTGTCGAAGACGCTGGGCGGATGACGATCGCATGACGGCCGTGCACACGACCGACGCCGCGGTGCCGACGAACTCCTCGTCGGCACCGCGGCGTGCCGCACCGGACGGCGCGCCGCGCCGTCGGGGCAGCGCCTTCGACCGGGTGCTGCCCTACCTGCTGCTGGCCCCCGCCGTGGTGGCCATCCTCTGGCTGATCGGTTGGCCCGTCCTGTCCGTGCTGGTCACCAGCTTCCGCGAGCTGAACCTGCGCGAGCTGACCCGCGGCGAGGTCGTGTGGGTCGGTCTGGACAACTACGCGGAGATCCTCGGCGACCCGGAGTTCTGGGTCATCGCGGTGCGCTCGGTGGTGTTCACCGCGCTCGTCGTGGTCGTGTCGGTCCTCGCGGGCCTGCTGATCGCGCTGCTGATGCGGCAGACCGGCACCGCCGTGCGGATCGTGCTGCAGGTCGCGATGCTGCTGGCGTGGGCGATGCCGCTGCTCGCGGCCACCACGGTCTACCAGTGGATCTTCGACCAGCAGTACGGCATCCTCAACAAGACCCTGGTCAAGCTGGGTTTCGACGGGTTCGCCGGCTACTCGTGGTTCTCGACCGGCACCTCGACGCTGGCGGTGATCGGGCTGCTGATCGTGTGGCAGGCCGTGCCGTTCCTGGCGTTCTCGCTCTACGCCGGGGCCATCGGGATCCCGAAGGACCAGTACGAGGCGGCGGGCATCGACGGGGCGTCGGCGTGGCAGACGTTCCGCGCGGTGACGTGGCCGGAGCTGCGGCCGCTGCTGCTGATGGTGACGTTCCTGTCGCTGCTGTGGGACTTCAAGGTGTTCACGCAGGTCTGGGCGATGCGCAAGGGCGGCCCGGACGGCGGCAGCACCACGCTGCCCGTCTACCAGTACCTGGAGGGCATCTCCAAGAGCCACTTCGGCGTGGCCGCCGCGGTGTCCGTGGTGATGGTGGCGCTGCTCGCGCTGCTGACCTTCCAGTACCTGCGCAGGCTCATCCGATCCCAGGAGGGCGAGCTGTGACCGCGAAAAAGGTCTCCGCCAACGTCGTCGCGCTGGTCGTGGCGCTGTTCTTCGCGTTCCCGACCTACTGGATGGTGTCCACGGCGCTCAAGCCGCGCAAGGACCTGCTGTCCACCGGCTACGACCTGATCCCGCTCTCCGTGACGGGCTCGAACTTCGCCACCGCGTGGACGAAGCCCGGGTTCCTCAACGCGCTGGGCAACAGCCTGCTGGTGTCGTTGAGCGCGGTGCTGGCGGCGGTGGTGATCGGCGTGCTGGCGGCGGTCGCGCTGGCCCGGATGCGGTTCCGCGGCCGCAAGGGCTTCGTGATGCTGCTGCTGATCGCGCAGATGGCGCCGTTCGAGGCGCTGCTGATCCCGATGTTCCTCATGATGCGCGACCTCGACCTGCTGGACCGGCTGCCCGCGCTGGCGCTGATCTACTTCGCGGTGACGCTGCCGTTCTGCGCGTGGACGCTGCGCGGGTTCGTCAACGGCATCCCGCTGGAGCTGGAGGAGGCGGCGATGGTGGACGGCTGCGGCCGGTGGGGCGCGTTCCGCCGCGTCACGCTGCCGCTGCTCGGGCCGGGCCTGGTGGCCACGTCGGTGTTCGCGTTCGTGACCGCGTGGAACGAGTTCCTGTTCGCGCTGTCGCTCGTCAAGGACCAGACCAAGGAGACCCTGCCGGTGTGGCTGTCGGGGTTCCAGACGCAGTTCGGCACCGACTGGGGTGGCGCGATGGCCGCGTCCGCGCTGTTCACCCTGCCGGTGCTGGTGTTCTTCCTGATCGTGCAGCGCAAGATGGTCACCGGTGTCACCGCCGGTGCGGTGAAGGGGTAGGGCCGCATGTCGTTGCACCGGCTCGCGTCGGGTGTGCTGTTGCCGGGGTTCCACGGGGCCACCGCGCCGGACTGGCTGCTGGACCGCGTCGCCGACGGGCTGGGCGGTGTCGTGCTGTTCGGGCGGAACGTGGTGGACGACGCCCAGGTCACCGCGTTGAGCGCGCAGTTGCGGGGTGTGCGCGCCGACGTCGTGATCGGCATCGACGAGGAGGGCGGCGACGTCACCCGGCTCGACGCCGGCCGCGGGTCGGAGGTGCCGGGCAACCACGCGCTGGGCGCGGCGGACGACGTCGGGCTCACGCGGGCGGTGGCGGCGTCGATGGCGGCGCGGCTGGCGGCGTGCGGGGTGAGCCTGAACCTCGCGCCGTCGGCCGACCTCGTGCTGACGCTGGAGGACCCGGTGATCGGCGTGCGGTCGTTCGGGTCGGACCCGGTGGCGGCGGGCGCGCACGTGGCGGCGTTCGTGGAGGGCATGCAGGCGGTGGGCGTGGCCGCGTGCGCCAAGCACTTCCCCGGCCACGGCGCGTCCACGGTGGACTCGCACGCGGCGTTGCCGGTGCTGCCGCGGACGGTGGCGGAGCTGGCCGAGGTGGAGTTCGAGCCGTTCCGGGCGGCCGTGCGGGCGGGGGTGCGGTCGGTCATGACCGGGCACCTGGTCGTGCCGGAGTGGGGCGACGAGCCCGCCACGCTCAACCCGCGGGCGGTGCGCGTGCTGCGGGAGGAGCTGGGGTTCACCGGGGCGGTCATCACCGACGGGCTGGACATGAAGGCCGTGGGCGGCGACCTCGCGGAGGGGTCCGTGCGGGCGTTGGCGGCCGGCGTGGACGCGTTGTGCCTGGGCGGCGAGCCGCTGGACGACGACGGGCTGCGGTGGCTGGTCGACCGGATCGTGGCCGCCGTGGAGTCGGGCGCGCTGCCGGTGGCGCGGCTGGAGGAGGCGGCCCGGCGGACCGCCGCGCTGGGCGCGCCGGCGGCGGCCGTGGACGCGCACGACGCGGAGCTGGGCCTGGTCGCGGCACGGCGGGCGCTGGAGGTGCGCGGCACACTGGCGTTGTCCGGGCCGCCGGTGGTGGTGGACCTCGCGGTGGAGCCGTCGATCGCGGTCGGCGACGTGCCGTGGGGCCTGGGGCCGTACCTGGCGGAGCTGGTGCCGGGCACCGAGGTGGTGGCGTCCACGCCGGCGACGTCGGCCGAGGAGATCGCCGCGCGGGCGGCGGGTCGTCCGGTCGTCGTGGTGACGCGTGAGGCACACCGCCACCCGTGGGCTCGCGGGCTGGTGTCCTCACTCGCTACTATTGGTCTAGACCTTGTGCACGTCGAGACCGGCGTGCCGGGCCCTGACCTGGGCGCCGACGCCCGCGTGGACACCCACGGCGGCGCCCGGGTGTGCCTGCGGGCCGCGGCCGAGCGCCTCGCCGCCGCCCTCCAGACCTGAACCGACAGGGGAACCCCGATGACCGACCACCAGCCCGGCAGGCACATGGCGGCCGAGATCGGCCAGCAGCCCGGCATCTTCGCCGACCTCCACGCGCGGCGGGACGCCATCGCGGCGGTCGCCTCGGTGATCGCCGAGCGGCGGCCGCGGTTCGTGCTGCTGGCGGCGCGCGGGTCCAGCGACCACGCGGCGCTGTACGCCAAGTACCTGACCGAGGTGCTGCTGGAGCTGCCCGCCGGGCTGGTGTCGCCGTCCACGACCACGCTGTACGGCGCGCAACCCGACCTGCGGGACGTGCTGCTGGTCGCGGTGTCGCAGTCGGGCGGGTCGCCGGACCTGCTGGAGGTCACCGAGTCGGCGCGGGCGCGGGGCGCGCTCACGGTGGCGGTGACCAACACGGCGTCGTCGCCGCTGAACGGGGCGGCGGAGCTGTCGGTGGACGTCGGCGCGGGCGTGGAGCGGGCGGTGGCGGCCACCAAGACGTACTCGGCCACGCTGCTGGCGCTGTACCTGCTGGTGGACGCGATCCGGGGCGGTGACGGGTCGGCCGCGGCGCGGCTGGGCGAGCTGGCCCAGTCGACGCTGGACGGGTCGGAGGAGGCCGTGGCGGAGGCCGTGCGGCGGTACCGGTTCGTGGACCGGGTGCTGACGACCGGGCGCGGCTACTCGCTGCCGACGGCGTTGGAGTCGGCGTTGAAGCTGGCCGAGACGTCCTACCTGGCGGCGCGGGCGTACAGCGGGGCGGACCTGCTGCACGGGCCCGTGGCGGCGGTGGACGCGGAGACCGCGGTGCTGGCCGTGACGAGCGCGGGCAAGGGCGGTGACGCGCTGCGCGACGTGCTGGACGTGGTGCACGGGCGGGGCGCGGACGTGCTCGCGGTGGGTTCGGCGGCGGGCGGGGTGCCCGCCGCGCTGCGGATCCCGGTCGCGGAGACCGCGGAGGAGGTCGCCCCGATCCTGGAGATCCTGCCGGTCCAGCGCCTGGCCCACGGCCTCGCGCTGGCCCGCGGCGGCGACCCCGACAGCCCGCGCGGCCTGAACAAGGTCACCAAAACCCGCTGACCCCCGCGTGTCCTACCTCCGGAACGCGAGTGTCCTACGTTCGGAACGCGAGTGTCCTACGTTCGGGACACCCGAGTTCAACGCTCGGAACATGCGAAAGGCCCGAGGGGGCGCACCCCTCGGGCCTTTTCGTCGGTGCGGCTACTGGCCCGCGGCGGCCAGGCCGACCGGGGCGTCCTGGTACGCGGCGTCGAACACGACCTCGCCGTCGACCCAGACCTTGCGCGGCCGCAGGTCGTCGTCCCACCAGACGAGATCGGCCACGGCCCCGACCTCCAACCGGCCCAACGTCGGCTCGCCGATCACGTCGGCCGGGACGATGGTCGCCGACGCCAGGGCGTCCGCCGGGTCCACGCCCACCGACACGATGTTGCGCACGGCCCGGTCCAGGGTCAGCGCGCTGCCCGCGATCGTGCCCTCCGGCGACCGGGGCACGCCGTCCTCGGTCAGCAGCACGTCCGCGCCGCCGAGCTGGTACCGGCCGGGCGGCATGCCGGCGGCCGCCACGGCGTCCGTGACCAGCGCGACCCGGTGGCCGGCGGCGTTGAACACGAGCCGGCAGACGTCCGGGCCGACGTGCGCCAGGTCCGCGATCAGGCCCAACGTGAACCGGTCGTCCACCAGCGCCACCCCGGGCACCCCCGGCTCGCGGTGCCCCAGCGGGCGCTGCGCGTTGAACAGGTGCGTCACCATGCGCGCGCCCGCCTCGGCGGCCGCACGGGTCTGCTCGCCCGTCGCGTCGCTGTGCCCGACCGCGACCAGCACGCCCGCCGCCGCCAGCCTGCGCACGGCCTCCATGCCGCCCGGCTGCTCGGGCGCGAGCGTCACCATGCGCAGCGCGCGGCGCAGCACCTCGTCGTCCAGCAGCACGTCGATCTCGGCCGGCCCCGGCGGCACCATCAGCGCCGGGTCGTGCACGCCCGCGCGTTTCGGCGACAGGAACGGCCCCTCCAGGTGCACGCCCAGCGGCTTGGCGCCCGCGCCCTCCGGCAGGGTCGCCGACGCCGCCAGCACGGCGTGCGCCTGCCGCACGGCGACCGGCACCGGCGCGGTGATCAAGGTCGGCAGGAACCGGGTCACCCCCGTTCGTGGGAGCGCTCTCGCGACCGCGGCCATGCCCTCGGGGTCCACCTCGGCGAAGTCGACGCCGACCGCCCCGTTGACCTGCACGTCCACCAGGCCCGGGGTGAGCAGGCCGTCGGTCAGCACCTCGGCGCCGTCGGGCGGTGAGCCCGCGACGACCTCCACGATCCGGCCTGCCCGCAACCTCAGGCTGACGGGACCGGTGATGGTCCGACCGAGCAGTGCTCGCGGAGCTGCGACAACCGTGTCCAAGGTCCCTCCTCAAATGGTCCAGACCATTATGGCCGGAAGTGGCGGACGCCGTCACGTGTGGTTATAAGATAACCGAATAGACTAGCGTTGGGTGAATGTTTCGCCGCACGGCGAGGGCTGCCGCGCGGCGTTCCGGCGTGGCCCATACTTGGCGTCAGACATCCGAGGTCTAGCTGACGAGTCGAGGACCGCCGTGGCAGTTACCGACGACGCGATCCTGCGCGTCAAGGAGATGATCGTCTCGGGCGAGCTGAAGCCGGGCGACCGGCTGCCGCGCGAGGCGGACCTCGCCGAGCGGCTCGGCCTGTCCCGGAACTCGCTGCGTGAGGCGGTCAAAGCGTTGTCGCTGGTCAGGGTGTTGGACGTGCGGCAGGGCGACGGGACCTACGTGTCCAGCCTGCGGGCCGACGACCTGCTCGGCGCGCTGTCGTTCGTGCTCGACCTGCACCGCGGCGAGGACTCCGTGCTGGAGGTCCTGCAGGTGCGGCGCATCCTCGAACCGGCCGCCGCGGCGATGGCGGCACAGCGCGTCGGGGCCGAGGAGGTGGCGGCGTTGCGGGCGCTGTGCGACGCGGCCGAGTCCGCCCGGTCGGTGGAGGAGCTGGTCGAGCACGACCTGGCGTTCCACCGCGCCATCGCCCAGGGGTCGGGCAACGCCTACCTCGCCCGGCTGCTCGACACCCTCGCCGGCCCGACCGTGCGGGTGCGCATCTGGCGTGGCATCACGCAGGGCGGCGCGGTGGACCGGACCGTCGCCGAGCACCGCGCCATCGTCGACGCCCTGGCCGCCCACCAGCCCGAACTCGCCCGCTCGTGGTCGACGGTGCACGTGGCCGGGGTCGAGCAGTGGCTCTCCGACCTGGCCTGACCGTTCCGAGCGTGGAATTCGGGTGTCCTGGACGTAGGACTCACGCGACGCGAACGTACGACTCACGCGTTCTGAACGTAGGACTCACGCGACGCGAACGTAGGACACGCGCGTTCTCAACGTAGGACACGCGGGGGTCAGGGGCGGGGGCGCAGGCGCAGGCCGTGCATGCCGCCGTCGACGGCCAGGACGGTGCCGGTGGTGGAGCCGGACAGCGGGCCCGCCAGGTAGGCGATCGCGCCCGCGACCTCGTCCGCCGAGACCAGCCGCCCGTGCGGCTGCCGCGCCTCCAGGGCGGCCCGCTCGGCGGCCGGGTCGGGGGCGGAGTCGAGCAGCCGGCCGATCCACGGGGTGTCCGCCGTGCCGGGCGCGACCGCGTTCACCCGGATGCCCTCGCGCACGTGGTCCGCGGCCATGGCCAGCGTCAACGCGTGCACCGCCCCCTTGCTCGCCGAGTACAGCGCCCGCTGCGGCAACCCCGCCCACGCCGCGATGGAACCCGTGTTCACGATCGCCGCCGACGGCGAGCGCCGCAGGTGCGGCAGCGCGGCACGGGCCACCCGCGCCATGCCGAGCACGTTCACGTCCAGCACCCGCCGCCACTCCTCGTCCGGGTTCGCGGTCACGTCGCCCTGCGCGCCGACGCCCGCGTTGTTCACCAGCACGTCGAGCCGGCCGAACCGCCCGACCACCTCGTCCACCGCGGCCCGCACCGACGCGTCGTCGGTCACGTCCGCCCGGATCCCGTGCACCGGCGGGTCGACCCGCGGCTCCAGGTCGAGCGCCACCGCGGTCGCGCCCCGCGCCGCCAGCAGCCGCGCCGTCGCCAGGCCGATGCCCGACGCGCCGCCCGTCACCACCGCGACCAGTCCCTCGAACTCGCCCACCGCTCCTCCTCCAGCTCGCGTCCACCCGGACCGTCGGTCCCGCCACGTCCCCGGCCGTCACCCGGCCGGAGGACCGTGAACCGGTTCGGGTCGCGGACCCGCCCGGCCACCGAGAAGATCATGTTCCGGCGGAGGCGGCCGTGGCGAGCGGCGGCACGGGTGACTCTCGCGGCCGGTCGGCGCCCCGGGTGCGCAGCGCTCCGCCGGCCCCCGTCCAGGGGTCCGATGATCCCCGTCCCCGAAGGGTCGCGATGAACCACCACCGCGCGGTGCGGGCCTCCGCCACCGCCGCCGCGCTGCTCGGCGCGCTCCTCGTCGGCAGCCCCGCGTCGGCCGACCCGCACGCCGAGCCGCTGCCGCCGAACCGCACGGACCACCGCACGGGCACGGGCTCGTCCGAACGGGTCGGCGCGGCCCTGGCGCGGGCCGAAGGTCCGATCACGGCGTTCGTCGAGCTGGCCACGATCCCGGCCGCCGAGGCGTACGGGGCGCAGAAGGCGCGCGGCGTGGGCGACCCCGTGGCGGCGGCCCGGTCGGCGCGGCTGCTCGCGGACGCGCAGGCGGACCGGGTGGTGCGGGCGTTGCTCGGCAGGGACGCGGGCGCGCGCCGCGTCGCGTCGACCCGCAACGCGGTGCCCGGCGTGGTGGTGACCGCCGACGCGGCGAGCCTGCGCGAGCTGGCCGCGCTGCCCGAGGTCAGGACCGTCCGGCCGACCGTGTCGAAGCACGTCGCCAACGCGGGCGCGGTCGGGCTGACGCGGGCCTCCCGGGTCTGGCAGGACACCGGCCGCCTCGGCGACGGGCTGCGCATCGGCATCGTGGACACCGGCGTCGACTACACGCACGCCGACTTCGGCGGCCCCGGCACCACCGCCGCCTACGAGGCCGTCGACCGCACCGCGCCGTGGACGCCGACCGCGAAGGTCGTCGGCGGCCACGACTTCGCGGGCGACGCCTACGACTCGGACCGGCCGGAGCACGCCGTGCCCGTGCCCGACCCGAACCCGATGGACTGCCACGGCCACGGCACGCACGTCGCCGGCACCGCCGCCGGGTACGGCGAGAACGCCGACGGCACCACGTTCGACGGCGACTACTCCGCGTTGACGCCCGAGGCGTTGACCGGCCTGGGGATCGGGCCCGGCGTCGCGCCGAAGGCGTCGCTGTACGCGTTGAAGGTGTTCGGCTGCACCGGCGCCACCGCGCTCGTCGGCCCCGCGCTGGACTGGGCGCTCGACCCGAACGGCGACGGCGACTTCGGCGACCGCCTCGACGTGGTCAACCTGTCGCTCGGCGGCGACTTCGGCGGCCAGGACGACCCGGACAGCCTGTTCGTGCGCAAGGTCGTGGAGCACGGCGTGGTCGTGGTCGCGTCCGCGGGCAACGGCGGGGACTTCTACGACGTCGGCGGGTCGCCCGCGAACACGCCCGAGGCGCTGGCCGTGGCCAACACGCGGGACGCGTTCTCGGTGCTCGACGGCGTCGAGGTCGGCGGCGAGGCCCGGCCCGGCCAGTACAGCCGCGACTACACCGGCTACCCGGCGCTGGACCTGGAGCGGCCGGTCGTGCCCGTGTCGGACCCGGCGAACCTCGACGGCTGCGCCCCGATCGCGGACGACCTCGCGGGCCGGTTCGTGTGGCTGGAGTGGGACGAGGACGACGCCACCCGCGCGTGCGGGTCGGCCGTGCGGACCGACAACGCCCAGGCGGCCGGCGCGGAGGGCGTGCTGCTCACCGCGACCGGCGGGACGTTCAAGGCGGCCATCGCGGGCAACGCGGGCATCCCGGTGTT
The DNA here is from genome assembly GCF_042752395.1 of Actinosynnema sp. NPDC059335. Taxonomy (NCBI): domain Bacteria; kingdom Bacillati; phylum Actinomycetota; class Actinomycetes; order Pseudonocardiales; family Pseudonocardiaceae; genus Actinosynnema; species Actinosynnema sp. NPDC059335. The sequence continues at coordinate 115,823 of NZ_JBHYXZ010000005.1, forward strand.
CCAGTTCACCCGGGCCTCGACCGAGGCGGTGCGGCCCGCGCTGGCCGACGGCACGCTCCGGGTGCGGATGCTCGGCTCGCTGCGCTCGTCCGTGCCCACGATGACGCCGAACCTCGCCGACACGATGACGCCGACGTCGTCGCGCGGGTCGCGCGGCCGTTCGGCGGCCAAGCCGGACGTGGCCGCCCCCGGCGACACGATCGTGTCCGCGGACTTCGGCACCGGCACGGGGTCGCTGGGCATGGGCGGCACGTCGATGTCCGCGCCGCACGTGGCCGGCATCGCCGCGCTCGTGCGCGAGGCGCACCCGGAGTGGACGGTCGAGGAGGTCAAGGCGGCGATCATGAACACCGCGTCCGGCGAGGTGACCGACGGCGACGACCACACCACCGGCACGCCCGAAGCGCCCATGCGGGTCGGCGCGGGCCGGGTCGACGCGCTCGACGCGGTCGGCGTGGACCTGCTCGCGATGGTGGCCGACGACCCCGGCGTGGTGGGCGTGTCGTTCGGGCCGGTCGAGGCCGGGTCGCCGCTCACCGCGCGCAAGACGGTGAAGGTGGTCAACAAGTCGTCCCGGGTCCGGACCGCGGCGGTGCGCTACGAGGCGGCGACCACCGTGCCCGGCGCGGAGGTCGAGGTGTGGCCGCCGACGCTGGTCGTGCCGCCGGGCGGGACGCGCACGGTGGACGTGACGCTGACCGTCACGCCCGACCGGCTGCGGAAGGTGGCCGACCCGACGGTGGAGAAGCAGCATGCGGGCGTGGCGCGGCAGTTCCTGGCCGAGACGTCGGGACGGGTGCTGGTGCGGTCGGGCGACCTGGTCGTGCGGGTGCCGGTGTACGCCGCGCCGAAACCGGTCGCCGACGTGGAGGCGGTCGACCGGGGCGACGGCACGCTGGTGCTGGAGGGACGCGCGCTGGACCAGGGCGAGGGCGACGAGGCGTACCGGTCGCTGGTGAGCGCGGTCGAGCTGCACGGCTCCAGCCCCGAGCTGCCCGACTGCGCGGGCGACGTGCAGGCCGGGTGCGCCGTCACCGCGTCGGCCCGGGGTGGCGACCTGCGGCACGTCGGCGCGGCGGCGGCGGACGGGATGCTCGCGTTCGGCGTGGCGACCTGGCGGAACTGGGTGACGCTCGGCATCGCCACCAGCCCGGAGGTCCGGGTCGACACCGACCTCGACGGCGCGCACGACTACGTGGTGCAGGCGGTGAAGCCGACCTCGGGCGGCGTCGTGACGGCGGACGTGTGGCTCGCGCGGACCGTGCGGGTGGCCGACGGCGCGGTGGTGGACGAGCAGCCGCTGAACGGGCAGTACGGCGACGTCGACACGAACCTGATGGACAGCGACGTGGTCGTGCTGCCGGTGGCGTTGACGGCGTTGGGCATCGACCCGGCGGCGGGCTCCGCGCCCCTGGCGTACAGCGTCGTGACGACCGGGAACTACCCCGCGCCGGGGAACGCGGAGGAGGTCGTGGACCGGATCGACGGGCTGCCGGCGTTCGACCCGCTGCGGCCGGGGCTCGCGGTCGAGGGCCCGGTGTCGTTCGTGGCGCGGGAGGGGGCGGTGCTGCGGGTGCGGCGCGGCGACGGTGCGGCGGCGGGCAGCCTGCTCCTGCTGCACCACCACAACGCGTCGGGCGACCGGGTCCAGGTGCTCGCTCCGCGCTGATCGCCGGTCACCGAGAGCCAGGTCCGGCTCAACCCGGTTGGGTGTGCCGGACCCGGTGCGTGCTGGGCATACTCGGGCGAATGGGTTTCGTGGTTGGTCTGGACGCGGGCGGCACCAGCACCCGCGCGCTGGTGCTCGACCTGGACGGCAGCCGCCTGGGCGCGGGCGTGGCGGGCGGGGCGAACCCCAACTCGCACCCGCCGGAGGTGGCCGCGGCGCACGTGCGGCAGGCGTTGACGGCGGCGTTGGACGGGTTGGACCCGGCGAAGGTCGAGTCCGGGGTGCTGGGCATGGCGGGGTCGAGCAAGCTGACCGACCCGGCGGTGGCGGCGTTGTTCGAGGCGGCGTGGAGCGGCGCGGGGCTGCGGTGCCCGCTGCGGGTGATCACGGACTGCGAGGCGGCGTTCGCGACCGGGACGGCGTCGCCCGACGGCACTGTGCTGGTGGCCGGGACGGGGTCGATCGCGGCCCGGATCGAGCACCACGAGCTGGTGTCGACGGCGGGCGGGTACGGGTGGCTGCTCGGTGACGAGGGGTCGGCGTTCTGGCTGGGCCGGGAGGCGGTGCGGGCGACGCTGGCCGCGTTGGAGCGGGACGGGCTGGACGAGATGACGACCGCGGTGCTGGCGCGTGCCGCGATCCCGGACCTGCCGCGCCGTGAGCGGTGGCGTCGGCTGATCACCGTGGCGAACGAGGCGGCTCCGATCGCGTTGGCCGCGTACGCGCCGCTCGTGACGGCGCACGCGACCGCGCCGTCGGCCGAGCGGATCGTCATGTCGGCCGTGCGCGTGCTGGCGGACCTGGCGGAGGCCGCGCGGCCGGCCGACGACCACGCGCCCGTCGTGCTGATGGGCAGCCTGGTCCACGCCAACCCCCTGGGCACGCGGCTGCGTGCCGAACTGGCCGCCCGCACCCGTGCGCCGATCCACGTCGCCACCGAGGGCGCGGCCGGCGCCGGCTGGCTGGCCGCCGTGAAGATCCTGGGCGACCGCGCCCCCCGCCCCACCTAACCCCCGCGCGTGTCCTACACCGGGAACGCGCGTGTCCTACGTTCCGGTACCCCGAGTTGAACGCTCGGAACAGCGTCGGCTGCGGCGTTGCCCGGCGTCAGCCGTTCCGAATGGTCAACTCGGGTGTTCCCGACGTAGGACACGCGCGTTCCGGACGTAGGACACGCGCGGTTGGTCAGGGGGTTCGGGGGTGGCGGAGGCCCGGGTGGGTGGAGGGGAGGGTGCGGCGGAGGACCCACCAGCTCACGGCGACGCACGCGACCTGGAGCGGCCAGGTCAGGGCGGCGCGCATGATGCCCAGCAGGACGACCTCGCCGGCCAGCCACAGGGCGCCGAACACGAGGACGCGCAGCACGTACTGGCCCACCCACGGCCACGACGCGTAGCGGTACGCGCGCAGCAGGTCCGGGTCACGCCGCCAGCGGAACTTCTGGCCCGTGAGCAGGCCCACCACGACGCCCAGCAACGGCCAGCGGACCACGATGGACGCCGCCCACACCAGCGCGGACGCGGCGTTCAGGAAGATCTGCAGCAGGAAGAAGTCCTCGGCGCGGCCGGTCTGCAGGGCGATGTACGCGGCCAGCACGACCAGGGCCACCGACACCAGGAGCGCCCGCGGCCGACCGCCGCGCAGCACCCGCACCACGCCCGCCACCACGCCGGTGCCGACGGCCGCCGCCGCTCCCACGGCCACGGAGTGCCCGCCCAGCAGCCACCCCAGCACGAACGCCAACGGCGGCAGCGAAGCGTCCAGCGCACCGCCCCGCCCGCCCAGCAGGGCCCCCAGCGACTCCTGACGCGTGTCGGTCATGCCTCCAGGGTGCCTTAGGTCAACCTAACCCAGGTAACGGACCCGTCTCGGCCCATTGACGCCCGTGAGCCCCGTCACTACCGTCGCCACGAAATCGTCTGGAAAGTTAACAGACAGGAGTGCCGATGCGAGCCGGGAGCCCGAGGCTGCTGCGCGAGATCAACGACCGCGCCGCCATCGAGGCGCTGCTCCGCAACGGCCCGCTGACCAGGGCCGAGCTGGAGGGCCTGATCGGACTGTCCAAACCGGCGACCGCCCAGCTCCTGACCCGCCTGGAGGAGGAGGGCACGGTCCTGCGCGACGGTCTGCGCGGCGGCGGACGCGGTCCGCGGGCGCAGCTGTGGACCGTCAACGGCGCGCTGGCCCACGTCGCCGCGATCGACCTCACCCCCGACGCGGTCGACATCGCCATCGCCGACATCTCCGGCACCACCCTGACCGAGCACCGCGCGCCCATGCCGAGGACCGACGTGCTGGACGCATTCCACGGCGCGGTCACGAAGGCCGCCGCCCAGGCGGGCCTCACGCCCGACGCCCTGCACCACGTCGTCGTCGGCAGCCCCGGCGCGGTGGATCCGGCGACCGGCCGGCTCAACTACGCGCCCCACATGCCCGGCTGGGCGGACAAGAACATCCCCGAGGAGCTGGCCGCCCTCCTCGACACCTCCGTCACGGTCGAGAACGACGTCAACCTCGTGGCGCTGGAGGAGATGGTCGCCGGCCGGGCCGTCGGCGTGAAGGACTTCGTGCTGCTCTGGCCCGCGGACGCGGTGGGCGCGGCCGTCGTCGTCAACGGCGTGCTGCTGCGCGGCGCGACCGGCGGCGCGGGCGAGATCGACGCCATGCGGGTGCCCGACCACGCGCACGCCGACACGGGCACCGACCGCGCCGGCAGCCGGTACGGCGACCTGCTCGACAGCCCCGGCATCGCCCGCCTGGCCCGCGCGCACGGCGTGTCCGCGCGCACCGGGCAGGCCGCCGTGGAGAAGGCGCTCGGCGAGGGCCGCGCCGGCCGGGAGTTCCTGGTCGACCTGGCCCGCCGCATCGCGACCGGCGTGACCAACGTGGTCGCCGTGCTCGACCCCGAGCTGGTGCTGCTGTCCGGCGGGATCGCGCAGGCCGGCGGCACGGCGCTGGCCGACCTCGTCGCGGCCGAGCTGCGCCGCCTGGTGGTGCCCCGCACCCCCGTCCAACTCGCCCTGGTGACCGGGAAGCCGGTGCGCTCCGGCGCGCTGCACGCCGCGCTGTCGGTCGTCAGGGAGCAGGTGTTCGGTCTGCCCGCCGCCACGACCGAACCGTTCCGCGGCCCGCGTCGCCAGGACGCGACCGCATCGGGCACGTCGAGATGAAGGAGAGCACATGCGCCGGTTCCACCGCGCAGCGTTGCTGGTCGTGGCCGCGGCGGTGTCCCTCACCGCTTGCGCGGCGGGCTCCGGCCGGACCACCGGGCAGTCCGGGCCCGCGGCGGCCCCGGGCCGGGACGACGCGTTCACCCTGACCGTCTGGAGCAACTTCTCCGGCCGCGAGCAGGCCGAGGTCACCAAGGCCCTGGAGAGCTTCAAGGCGAAGTTCCCCAACGCCGAGATCAGGCACGAGGGCAGCCAGGACGACGACAAGATCACCGCGGGCATCCGCGGCGGCAACCCGCCGGACGTGGCCCTGTCGTTCACCACCGACAACATCGGCCAGTTCTGCTCCAGCGGCTCGTTCCAGGACCTCAAGCCCTACGTCGAGCGGGACGGGGTGGACCTCGGGCAGATCACCGACGCGGTGCGCTCCTACACCGAGCACAAGGGCGTCCGCTGCGCGATGCCGCTGCTCAGCGACGTGTACGGGCTGTACTACAACAAGGACATGCTCGCCGAGGCGGGCATCACCGAGCCGCCGCGCACCACGGCCGAGCTGCTGGACTTCGCCAAGCGCACCACCAAGCGCGCCCCGGACGGCTCGATCGAGGTCGCGGGCTTCCTGCCCAGCATGCCGTTCTACGCGAACAACCCGCAGATCTGGGCCCCGCACTTCGGCGCGAAGTGGGAGGCCGCGAACGGCAAGTCGGGGCTCGCGAGCCCCGAGTGGGCCGAGATGCTGCGGTTCCAGAAGGAGCTGGTGGACTTCTACGGCTACGACGCGCTGGAGCGGTTCCGCGCGGGGCTGGGCCAGCAGTACTCCACCGACCACGCGTTCCACCGGCGCAAGATCGCCATGATGATCGACGGCGAGTACCGCACCGCGTTCCTGCGGGACCAGGCGCCGGACGTGCGGTTCGGCACCGCGCCGTTCCCGACGAGCAAGCCGGAGCTGTACGGCGCGGGCTTCACCGCCGGGACGATCATGGGCATCCCGAAGGGCGCGAAGAACCCCGGCGCGGCGTGGGAGCTGATCAAGCACATGTCGTTCGACACGGGGACGATCGTCGCCCTCGCCAACGGCATCAAGAACATCCCCAGCACGAAGGCCGCGCTGGCCGACCCGCGCCTGGAGGTGGACGAGAACTTCAGGACGTTCATCGACCTGGCGACCTCGGGCAAGCTCCAGGGCAACCCGGTCACGCCCATCGGCGACGCGCACATCAAGGCGATCGGCGACTTCGCCACGTCCTGGCAGGCGGGCAAGGTGCCCGACCTGATGGCGGGGCTGGCCGAGGTCGACCGGCAGATCGACGACCAGATCGCGAAGAGCGGCAAGTAGGGATGACGGCCACGCTGGAGCGCGTGGACGCGGCGCGGACCGCCCCGGCCAGGGGGCGGTCCCGCGCCCGCGCCCGTCACCGCCTGACCGTGCTGGCGTTCCTGGCGCCCGCGGGCCTGGGGTTCGCCCTGTTCTTCGGCTACCCGCTGGTCGCCACGATCGGGTTCTCGTTCACCCGCTACGACCTGATCAACCCGCCGGAGTGGGTCGGCTGGGAGAACTACGCCTACATGTTCTCCGACAAGCTGTTCCGCACGGCCGTCTACAACACGCTGTGGTTCGTCGTGGTGCTGACCGCGGCCCGCGTGGCGTTCGCGCTGGGCGTGGCGTCGGTGATCGCCCGGCTGAGGTCGGGCGTCGGGTTGGTGCGCACCCTGTGCTACCTGCCCTCGCTGGCCCCGCCGGTGGCCGCCACGCTGGTGTTCTTCCTGGTCCTGCGGCCGAACGAAGGACCGCTGGACGCGTTCCTCGGCTGGTTCGGCGTCGAGGGGCCGCTGTGGTTCGCCGACCCGGCGTGGGCCAAGCCGGGGATCGCGGCGGTGGTGCTGTGGGTGTCCGGCGACCTGATGATCATCATCCTGGCGGCGGTCCTGGACGTGCCGCGGGAGCGCTACGAGGCGGCCGAGCTGGACGGCGCAGGCCCGCTGCGGCGGTGGTGGCACATCACGCTGCCGACGATCTCGCCGGTGCTGGTGTTCGGCGTGGTGAACTCGATCATCCTGGCGCTGCAGCTGTTCACGCAGGCCGTGGTGGCCGGGTCGGCGGCCAGCGGGTCGGCCGACGTGACCGGGTCGACCAAGGTGCTGGGCTACCCGGAGAACTCGACGCTGACGTTCCCGATGTGGCTCTACACGCAGGGCTTCCGGTACTTCGACATGGGCTACGCGGCGGCGATGGCGACGGTGCTGTTCGTGGTGTCGTTCGCGGCGACCGCGTTGCTGGTGCAGCGGATGCGCAAGGCCACGCACCAGGAGGAGTCGTGACGGCGACCGCGGCCGCGCGCCGGCCGGTCGACTGGCGCAGGGGCCTGGACTGGGTCGCGGTGCACAGCCTGGGGCTGGCTCTCGGGCTGATGTTCGCGCTGCCGGTGGTGTTCGTGTTCCTGACCGCGGTCATGTCGGACGACCAGGCGTTCACCGAGGACCTGTGGCCCCGCGAGTGGCACTGGGGGAACTTCGTCGAGGTGTTCGACAAGGCCCCGCTGCTGACCTACCTGGGCAACAGCCTGCTGTACTCGCTGCTGGCCACGGCCGGGATGCTGGTGTCGTCCATCCCGGCCGCGTACGCGTTGGCCAAGCTGCGGTGGCGCGGCCGGAACGTGGTGTTCCTGCTGGTGGTGGGCGCGATGATGCTGCCGCCGCAGGTGGTGGCCGTGCCGCTGTACGACACGTGGTCGAGCCTGGGGCTGACCGGGACGCTGTGGCCGCTGATCGTGCCGTACTTCCTGTTCGACGCGTTCAGCGTGTTCCTGCTGCGGCAGTTCATCCTCACCATTCCGCAGTCCTATGTGGACGCGGCCCGGGTGGACGGCTGCACGGAGTTCCAGGCGCTGCTGCGGGTCGTGGTGCCGATGGCGCGGCCGGGCATCGCGGCGACCGCGCTGTTCTGCTTCCTGTACACGTGGAACGACTACTTCGGACCGCTGCTCTACACCAGCGAGCGGCCGGACCGGTGGACGCTGTCGCTGGCGCTGTCCTCGTTCAAGGGCATGCACCACGTGCAGTGGAACCTGGCCATGGCCGTCACGTTGCTGATCATGCTCCCGGCGGTGGCGCTGTTCGCGTTCGCGCAGCGCTCCTTCGTCCGGGGCATCACGTTCACGGGGGTCAAGGGATGAAGCTCACCGTTGTCGGCGGCGGGTCGACGTACACGCCCGAGCTGGTCGACGGGATCGCGGGACGGCGGACCGACCTCGCCGTGGACGAGATCGCGCTGGTCGACCCGGACGCGGCGCGGCTGGAGGTCGTCGGCGCGTTCGCGCGCCGCCTGCTGGCGCACGCGGGCCACCCGGCCCGGGTGACGACCACCTCCGACCTGGACCGGGGCGTCGACGGGGCGGCCGCGGTGCTGGTGCAGCTCAGGGTGGGCGGCCAGGCGGCGCGGGCGTCGGACGAGACGTTCCCGCTCGCGTGCGACTGCGTCGGGCAGGAGACGACGGGCGCGGGCGGGCTGGCCAAGGCGCTGCGCACGGTGCCGGTCGTGCTGGACATCGCCCGGCGGGTGCGGGAGGTGGCGGGCGACGACACGTGGATCGTGAACTTCACCAACCCGGTGGGGATCGTGACCCGGGCGCTGCTGGCCGACGGGCACCGGGCGGTCGGCCTGTGCAACGTGGCGATCACGTTCCAGCGGTGGACGTCGGCGCTGCTCGGCGTGGAGCCGGAGTCGGTGCGGCTGGAGCACGTCGGGCTCAACCACCTGACGTGGGAGACGGGCGTGTTCGTCGACGGCGTGGACCGGCTGCCCGAGCTGCTGGACCGGCACGCCGACGCGCTGGCCGGGCACATCGGCCTGCCCGCGTCGCTGATGCGGCGGTTGGGGATGGTGCCGTCGTACTACCTGAAGTACTTCTACGAGCACGACGAGGTGGTGCGGCGGCAGAAGACCGAGCCGCCGCGGGCCGAGGTGGTGGCCGGGGTGGAGAAGGAGCTGCTGGACCTGTACGCCGACGTGGGCGTCGTGACGAAGCCGGCGCAGCTCGCGCAGCGCGGTGGCGCGTACTACTCGGAGGCGGCCGTGCAGCTGGTGCACGCGTTGACCGGGGGCGCGGGGGCGGAGCAGCACGTGGTGAACGTGCGCAACGGCGGCACGCTGCCGTTCCTGCCGGCGGACGCGGTGATCGAGGCGCCGGCGGTGGTGGACGGCGGCGGCGCGACACCGCTGCCCGTGCCGCCCGTGCCGGCGTCGGTGTCCGGGCTGATCGCGCACGTGACGGCGTACGAGCACCTGGCGTTGGAGGCTGCGGTGCGCGGCGGGCGCGACCGGGTGGCCGACGCGTTGCTCGCCCACCCGCTGGTCGGGCAGCACGCGGTCGCCGAACGGCTGGCCGACGAGCTGGTGGCGCGCAACGCGGACTTCCTGCCGTGGGCGAAGGGGACGGTGTGACGGACCGGGTGCTCGCCGTGGACGGCGGGAACAGCAAGACGGCCATGGCGCTGGTCGACGTGGACGGCCGGGTGCTCGCGCAGGTGCGCGGGCCCGGCGCGTCCGCGCAGAACGTGGGGCTGGCGCGGAGCCTGGAGGTGTTCGACGGGCTGGTGCGCGACCTCGCGCGGCGGGCCGGGCTGGCCGCCGACGAGCCGGTCGCCGCGCACACCGCCGCGTACCTGGCCGGCGCGGACCTGCCCCGGGAGGAGGACGACCTGCGCGCGGCCATCGAGGCGCGGGGGTGGTCGGCCACGACCGTCGTCGGCAACGACACGTTCGCGCTGCTCCGGGCGGGCACGTCCGACGGGATCGGGGTGGCCGTGGTGTGCGGCGCGGGGATCAACTGCGTGGCGGTCGCGCCGGACGGGCGCACGCACCGGTTCCCGGCGCTGGGGCGGATCTCGGGCGACTGGGGCGGCGGCGGGCAGGTCGGGTCGGAGGCGTTGTGGCTCGCGGTGCGGGCCGAGGACGGGCGGGGCGAGCCGACGGCGTTGCTGGACGCCGTGCGCGCGCACTACGGCACGGCGACGGTGGCGGAGGCGGTCGAGCGGCTGCACCTCGGGCTGGTCGAGTTCGACCCGCACCCGCTGTGCCCGCTGCTGTTCCAGGTCGCGGCGGGCGGTGACGCGGTGGCGCGGTCGGTGGTGGACCGGCTCGTGGAGGAGGTGGTGCTCCTGGCGCGGGTGTCGCTGACGCGGTTGGGGCTGCTGGCCGAGCCCGTGGACGTGGTGCTCGGCGGCGGTGTGCTGACCGGGACGGGCGGGGTCGTGGTCGACGCGGTCGCGGCACGGCTGCGGGAGTCCGCACCCGCGGCGCGGGTGCGGGTGGTGGACGTGCCGCCGGTGGTGGGGGCGGCGTTGCTGGGGTTGGACGCGGTGGGCGCGGCGGCGGGGGCGGAGGCGCGGTTGCGGGGCGAGTGGGCGGCGACGGTGGGGTGAGGGGGCGCGACGGTGGGGCGAGGCGTCGGCGACGGTGGGTGAGGGGGGAGGCGGTGGGGTGAGGGGGCGGAGGCGGGTTTCCGGGTGGCGTTGGTTTCGGTGAGGGGGTGGAGTGATCTGCGCCGCACCCGGCGGGGTGAAAGGCGGTGAATCACCCATTGCCGACACTGGTTCACACCACCGAGTGACACCTTGGTAACAGCGTCGCCAACCGACGGTGGCGTAGGGCGGAGTTGGCGTTGCATGCTGTCGTGCGCGGTCATGGGGGTGCCGCGTGGAGCGGAGGTAACGCATGGAGGGGCTGGACAGTTTCGTCGCGGTGGGGGACAGCTTCACCGAGGGCATGGACGACCCGGCGCCGAACGGCACCTACGTGGGGTGGGCGGACCGGCTGGCGGCGATGGTCTCGCAGCGGCAGAGCGGCTTCCGGTACGCCAACCTCGCGATCCGGGGCAAGATGCTCCAGGAGATCGTGGACGAGCAGGTGCCGCTCGCGGTGTCGCTCAGGCCGAAGCTCGTGACGCTGTGCGGTGGCGGCAACGACATCCTGGTGCCCGGCAGCGACCCGGACGCGTTGGCCGAGGTGTACGAGATCGCGGTGGCCGACCTGCGGGCGGCCGGCGCGGAGGTGCTCATCTTCACCGGGTTCGACCCGAAGCACACGCCGCTGCTGCGGTCGTTGCGCGGGAAGATCGCGATCTACAACAGCCACCTGTGGGCGGTGGCGGACCGGTACCACTGCAAGGTGGTCGACCTGTGGTCGATGACCGTGCTGCACGACCGGCGCGCGTGGAGCGAGGACCGGTTGCACCTGTCGCCCGAGGGGCACCGGCGGGTGGCGTTGCGGGCGGCCCAGGTGTTGGGGTTCGAGACGGAGGAGGCGTGGAACACCCCGTGGCCGCCGTTGGCCGGTGAGGATTGGATGACGCAGCGGCGGCACGACTTGAAGTGGGCGCGGGAGCACGTGGTGCCGTGGATCGGGCGGCAGCTGCGCGGGGAGTCGATGGGGGACGGATTGCGGCCCAAGCGGCCGGAGTTGTTGCCGGTTTGCGAGTGAGGTTGGTCCGGGTTCGGGGGGCCGGGGTTCGGGGTGGTGACTCGGTGGTGCGGGCCGGCTCGATTTGACATGGGGCCCTTACGGGTACCCGGGGCAGGCCAAAGCCGGCAGGCCCGGCGGGGAAGAGCGTCCCC
>NZ_JBHYXZ010000006.1:0-18259 GCF_042752395.1 Actinosynnema sp. NPDC059335
TTTTTTCTACCGCCCGCGGGGCGCCGCGCGCGCGCGGCGCGGGCTGTTGGGGGGGGGGGGGGCCCCCGGGGGCGCGCCCCCCCCGGGCCCGGGCCCCCCCGCGGGGGCACGTCGGGCGGCCCCGGGATCGAGTCGGAACGCGGGTCGGTTGCCGGCGTGGCGTTGGCGCGAGCGCAGCCACGACAACCGGTGCAGCGATTCGGCGTGGTGGTCGGTGATGGTGACGGCGGCGCGGTCGAACGAGTGCAGCACGGCGCGGTTCAGCTCCACCACGGCGCGGTCGCGCCACAGCGAGCGCTCGGTGGACGTGTCCAGGCCCAGGGCCTCGGCGACGGGGCGGGCCGCGCCGTAGGCGTTCTCGTCGGCCAGGCTCCGCGCGCCGATCTCGGAGCCGACGAACCACGAGTTGAACGGCGCGGCGGGGTAGGTGACGCCGCCGATGACCAGCCGCATGTTCGTGATCACGGGCACCGCGTGCCAGCGCAGGCCCAGCTCGCCGAACCACGGCAGGTCCGGGTGCTCGAGGCGCACCTCCTGCACCACGTCCGGCGGCACGGTGAACAGCTTCACGCCCTCGTGCGCGGTCTCCACCACCAGCGGCAGCAGGTCGAAGCGGCCCGGCGGCGCGGGCGGGCGCCAGCCCATGCCGCGCACGGCCTCGGTGAACTCGCGGTAGCGGCGGTCGCCGGAGCCGTCGCCGTAGCCCGCATACCGGACCAGCTGCTCGTTCCAGACGCACGGGCCGGGCGCGGTCGGGGTGTCCGGCGCGAACACCGTGACCAGCGGCCGGATCTCGCCGCCGTTGGTGGCGAGCCGCAGGTGCTCGACGCACTCGGCCGCCACCGCGGCCGCGTTGCGGAACCCGCGCAGGTCGCGGACCTTGAGCCGGCGCCACGGCACGCCGCTGGTGCACCAGCCGGAGTCCCGCAGCGCGATCCGCGCGCCGTAGGCCAGCTCCTCGGTGGTGTGGCGGTAGGCGCCGGTGTCGGCGATCTCCTCCCGGACCCGCGCCAGGCGCGGCCCGACCGGCCCCGCCTCGGGGTGGGCGATGTGGAACATGCGGAGGAAGCCCTCCGCCGCGTCCACGTCGAACGTTATCGTTCCGTTGTCGACAAGGGTCACGGGCGGCAACCGTAGTTGCGCACCCGCGTCACTCGTCACTGCCAGACGGGGCACATCGGGTGATCGACAAACTGCACTCGATCCGGTGACGAAACCACTGGCAGTCGCCGCGTCGTCCGCGCGGAGCCGCGACTTTATGCCACGGTCAGGTGAGGTCGATCCGCTCGAACATCAGGTCGTGGCTGACCCGGTCCTCCTCGACCGCCCGCTGCTCGAACTTGGTCACCGGCCGCCAGTCCGGGCGCGGCGCCCACCCGTCGTACCGGTTGCGCAGCAGGGGCTCGGCGGAGCACACGCGCAACATCTGCTCGGCGTACTCCTCCCAGTCGGTCGCCAGGTGCAGCGTGCCGCCGGGGCGCAGGCGCGTCGCGACCAGCCGCACGAACTCCGGCTGCACGAGCCGCCGCTTGTGGTGCTTCTTCTTCGGCCACGGGTCCGGGAAGTAGATGCGGACCTCGGCCAGCGAGTCCGGCTCGACGTGCCCGGAGAGCAGGTCGACCGCGTCACCGCGCAAAACCCGCAGGTTGGTCACGTCGAGCGCCTCGGCGCGCAGCAGCAGCTGCGCCAGGCCGGGCTTGTAGACCTCGACGGCCACGTAGTTGACGTCGGGGGCGGCGGCCACCAGCTGCGAGGTGGTCTCGCCCATCCCGGAACCGATCTCCAGCACCACGGGGGCCTCGCGGCCGAACCACTCCGCGAAGTGCACGGGACCGGCCGGGAGCGCCTTGACCTCTTGGCCCAAGCGCTCCCAGTGGCGGTCCCATGCGCGCTGCTGACCCACGGTCATCCGTTCGCCGCGTTGCACGTAGCTGACGACGGAACGGTGGTGCGGCGGTCGCTGGTGGCTGGACGTCACGGGCGTACAGCCTAGGTGGTGGGCTAGGCGATGTTCTCCAGGTCCTCGATCTGCTCGCGCAGCTCGGCGGGGGTGAACTCGATGGGTTGGCGCAGGCCGGCGCCGCGGTGCGCGGGGAGCAGGTCCACGAACCCGGCGTGCCGGTCGGTGAACTGCACCGTGGTCGGCTCCGCGGGCCCGTACACGCCGCTCTCCGACGGCACGAACTCCCAGTAGCCGACCTCGCCCTCGGTCGCCCACGGGACGAAGACCCAGCCCGGGCGGCTGCCCAGCAGCCCGGTCACCTCGTCCTCCAGGGCGAACGCGTCCGCGCGCGAGGCGATCTTCCCCCGGTCCAGCGCCCTGAGCCACCAGGGCGCGGGAGCCTCGGGCCCCACCGCGCGGAACAGGGCGAGCACCTGTTGCTCGTCGGCCTTGTGGATCCAGGCCCGACGGGTCTGGGCGGGTGAGTCGGCGAGGCCGACCCCTCCCGCGGGTTCGATCGCGTGCGACCATTCCAACGCCAACATCGGTTCGACGCGAAGGGCGTGGTCGCGTTGCCTGGGCAGGATCTTCCTGGGCGGCTCCTTCGAACCGGTGGCCGAGTGGTCGGCGTTCAGGTCCGGATCAAGCACCGTCACGGGTTCACCTCCGGGGGGTTCCTTGACGGGGGGTATCCGAATTCGCGTGCGGGCAGGCGCCCACCTCACGATTCGCGCTTTCCATCTGACCCGTTTCAGAAGCGCTTGTCATGGGGCTGTGCCGGAGTTCACGACGTCTTAACGAACGTCTTACTCCGGTTGTCGGAATCCAGATCTGTGAAACATGATTGACTTGGAATATTTGTGATCCCGAACACAGGGGGGAATTGGGTGACGGGGAGAGCCGCGGTCGCCGCGGTCCTGATCGCGATGTTCCTGCCGGGCACCGCCCGCGCGCAGACGATCGAGGAGCAGCAGTGGCACCTGGCCGCCCTGGGCGTCCACGCCGCGCACGCCACCAGCCGGGGTGACGGCGTGGTGGTCGCGGTCGTCGACTCGGGCGTGGACGACACCCGACCGGACCTCGCCGGCGCGCTGCTGCCCGGCGCGGGGTTCGGCTCGGCGAGTGGGACCGACGGCACGGAGGACAACGACGGCCACGGCACCGCGATGGCGACGTTGATCGCCGGCCGGGCGGTGGACGGCGGCGCGCTCGGCGTGGCCCCGGCCGCGATGATCCTGCCGGTGTCCGTCGGCGCGGACGGCGACAAGTTCACCACCGCGTCCGTCGCCGAGGGCGTGACCTGGGCGGTCGACCAGGGCGCCGACGTCATCAACCTGTCCCTGACCTCGGTCGCGACGCTCACGCCGGACCTGTTGCGCGCGGTCAACTACGCGTTCGACAACGACGCCGTGGTGGTCGCCGGCACGGGCAACGACGGCGAGGAGCACGTGGGCGCGCCGGCCAACATCAAGGGCGTCATCGCGGTCTCCGGCACGGTGCCGGGCAACGGGCCGTGGCCGGAGTCGAACACGGGCCCGGAGACGGTGCTGGCCGCGCCCGCCCGGAAGATCGTCACCGCGGTGCCGGCGGCGGTCGTGGACACCGGCTACGCCGAGGTCGACGGCACGAGCGCGGCGACGGCGCTGGTCTCGGGCGTGGCGGCGCTGGTGCGGTCCCGCTTCCCGGACCTGGACGCGGGCAACGTGGTCAACCGGCTCGTCACCACCGCGACCGACCTGCTGGCGCCGGGCCGCGACCACGCGACCGGGTTCGGCCAGGTCGACGCGGTCGCCGCGCTGACCGCCGACGTGCCGCGGGTGGAGCGCAACCCGCTGGCGCCGCCCCCGCGCCCGTCGTCCACCGCGGCCACCACGTCGGTGGGGGCACTGCCCTCGCCGCCGCCGGTCGAGGTGGACCGCACCCGGATCGTGCTCGCGGTCGGCGGCCTGGTCCTGCTCGGGCTCCTGGTGGCGGTGGTCGTCCTGCTGCTGGTCCGGCGGGCCCGCGCGCGCCGCGCGCCGGCCCCGGTCGTGATGGAGATCCCGCCGCCGGACGACGACTTCTGGCGGACGGGCCGGTTGTGACCCGGGACGGGCGGGGGTCGAATGCGTATTCGATTCCCGCCCGCCGCGGCGGAGCGGCGGTCAGTCGGCCGCGTGGTATTCCACGGATTCCTTCGTGAGTTGCATGAACGCCTCCTCCAGCGAACCGAGTTGGGGGCTCAGCTCGTGCAGGGTGATCCCGTTCGACGCGGCCAGCTCGCCGATGAACGCCGGTTCCACCCCGTGCACGACGAGCGCGCCGTCGGGCGCCGCGGCCTCGGTCACCCGGGCGCGCCCGGCGAGCAGCTCGCGCAGCCGGTCCAGGTGCGGCGAGCGGACCCGCACGGTGTCCTCGGTGGCGTCCTTGATGAACTGCTCGGTGCTGGTCTGGGCGATGAGCCGGCCCCGGCCGATCACGATGAGGTCCTGCGCGGTCTGGGCCATCTCCGACAGCAGGTGGCTCGACACGAACACGGTGCGGCCCTCGTCGGCGAGCCGGTGCATGAACTGCCGGATCCAGAGGATGCCCTCGGGGTCGAGGCCGTTGACCGGCTCGTCGAACATGAGGACCTTCGGGTCGCCCAGCAGCGCGCCCGCGATGCCGAGGCGCTGCGACATGCCGAGCGAGAAGCCGCCCGCGCGGCGCTTGGCGACCTGGGTCAGGCCGACCAGGTCGAGCACCTCGTCCACGCGCTTGTCCGGGATCCGGTTGGACCGGGCGAGCCACTGCAGGTGGGCGCGGGCGGAGCGGTTGGGGTGCACCCACTTGGCGTCCAGCAGCGCCCCGACGACGCGCAGCGGCTGCCGCAGCGACCGGTAGTCCCGGCCGTCGATGGTGACCCGGCCGCGGGTCGGGTTGTCCAGCCCCAGGACCATGCGCATGGTGGTGGACTTGCCCGCGCCGTTCGGGCCGAGGAAGCCGGTCACCCGGCCGGCGCGGACGGTGAACGACAGGTCGTCGACGGCCACCGTCCGGCCGTAGTGCTTGGTGAGGCCGGTCGCTTCGATCATGACTTCTCCCGTCCGATCAACGCTTGTGGCGAAACCTAGGGCAAACGAGCTCGGGCCACCCCCCGAAGGTGACCCGAGCTCCCCCTTTCCCCCGATACCCGCGCGCCGGCCCCCGATGCCGGCGGCGTGGGCCTCCCCGCTACGCGTCCCGCCGCTTCACCACGACGAGCGAGATGATGTAGACGGCCAGCGCGATGCCGGCGAAGTACGCGAACGAACCCCACGGGCTCAGCTCGCCGATCGCGGGCGGCCCGGCCCCCTCCGGGAGCGCGCTCGGGTCCGGGTCGCCGAAGATGAACTTGCTGGCCACGGTGAACGGCATCCACTTCTGGATGTCGTCGCCGATGTTCGGGATGAACCCGACCACGCTCTCCACCACCAGCGCGAACACCAGGATGATCGACACCGCGCCCGCGGTCTGCCGCACCAGCGCGCCGACGCCCAGGGCGAGCAGCGCGCCCGCCGCGAACACCAGGCCGACGCCCGCGACGTGCCGCCAGTCGTTGGCGGTGGTCAGCGCGAGGTCCGAGTTGTCCTCGGCCAGCACCCAGCTCAGGCCCCAGGAGCCGAACGCGGCGGCCAGGCCGACCAGGCCCGACAGCAGCACCACCACGACCGCCTTGGCGATCAGCGGCGAGATGCGGTCCGGCACCGCCTGGAACGTCGACTTGATGGTGCCGAAGCGGTACTCGGTGGTGACCGCCAGCGCGGCCATCACCATGATCACGTAGAGGCCGAACGTGTGGGTGAACACCGTGCCGAGCACGGGCATCGGGGAGCCGTCCCAGTTCGCCGCGATGATCGCGGTGATCCCGACGGTCAACCCGAGCGCGAGCAGCATGCACCACCACGGCGAGCGGGTGGAGAAGAGCTTGATCCGTTCAACGGCGAGCAGAGTCATCGGTGGTCACTTCCCCGTCTCGGCGAGTTCGGCGTGGTACTCGACGGAATCGCCCGTGAGCTGCATGAATGCCTGTTCGAGTGAACCGCGTTGCGGGCTCAGCTCGTGCAACACCACGCCGCTCGCCGCCGCGATGTCCCCGATCTCGTCGCTGAGCGCACCCGACACGGTGAGCGAGCCGTCCGAGTCCTCACGGACGGTGAAGCCCTTGTCGATCAGCATCGCCCCCAGCTTGTCCGCGTGCGGGCTGCGCACCCGGACGGTGTTCTCGGTCGACCGCTCCACGAACTCGGTGGTGGTGGACTGCGAGATGAGCTTGCCGCGCCCGATGACCACGAGGTCCTGGGCGGTCAGCGCCATCTCCGACAGCAGGTGGCTGGACACCAGCACGGTGCGGCCCTCGGCGGCCAGGCCCTGCATGAACTGGCGGATCCAGAGGATGCCCTCCGGGTCCAGGCCGTTGACCGGCTCGTCGAACAGCAGCACCTTCGGGTCGCCGAGCAGGGCGCCCGCGATGCCGAGCCGCTGCGACATGCCCAGGGAGAAGCCCCCGGCGCGGCGCTTGGCGACCTTGGTCAGGCCGACCAGGTCGAGCACCTCGTCCACCCGGCGGTCGGGCAGGCCGTTCGACTTGGCCAGCCACTGCAGGTGCGCCCGCGCGGAGCGGTTGGGGTGCACCCACTTGGCGTCGAGCAGCGCGCCGACGGTGCGCAGCGGGCGGTCGAGCCGCGCGTACGGCTTGCCGTCGATCAGGACCTTGCCCGCGCTCGGCCGGTCGAGACCGAGGATCATGCGCATGGTGGTGGACTTGCCCGCGCCGTTGGGACCGAGGAACCCGGTGACCCGACCGGGCCGGACGGTGAACGACAGGTTGTCCACCGCCACCGTCTTCCCGTAGCGCTTGGTGAGGCCGACAGCCTCGATCATGGTTTCTCCCCTGGACGACACATCTCCCCCGGACCGCTGACAACCTTGCCGCAGCCGGGGAGCACGCACATCGGTCTGTAGTTGACTCGTCGGTGCGACTTCAGTCTTATCGTGACGGCTACCTCGGTTGTAGTAATCCGTGTTCACCCTGAGTTGTCCCCTAGGCGTTCACCGGGTCGTTCTCAGGGATGGGATGGCCCTACGGTGTGCGGTCATGGGTTACACCGACGCACCCGAGGGCTGGTGGCGGGAGTTCGTGGCGTCCGCGCCGGCCCGGACCGCGAAGCTCGCGATCGTCCGCGCCGACGGGTCGCCGCACGTCACGCCGATCTGGGTGGACCTCGACGGGGGCACGCTCGTGTTCACCACGTACCTGGACTCGATCAAGGGCAAGGCGATCCGGCGGGACGGCCGGGTGTCGATCTGCCTGGACGACGAGCGGCCGCCGTTCGCGTTCGTCACCGTGTCCGGCCGGGCGGAGATCGACGACGACCGCGAGCAGGTGCGCTACTGGGCGGGCCGCATCGGCGCCCGCTACATGGGCGCGGACCGGGCCGACGAGTTCGCCGAGCGCAACGGCAGGCCGGGCGAGGTGGTCGTCCGCGTCCGCGACGCCAAGGTCGTCGCCAAACAGGACATCACCGCCTGACCCGCGCGTGTCCTACGTCCAGAACACGTGTGTCCTACGTTCGGAACGCGCGTGTCCTACGTTGAGGATCCCTGAGTTCAACGCTCAGGACGGTCGCTAAGCGCCGAAGTACCGGTCCAGCACGGCCGCCGCGCCGTCCTCGACCACCGTCCCGGTGACCTCGTCCGCCGCCTCCTGCACGACGACCGGCGCCTGCCCCATGGCCACGCCGCGGGCGGCCCACCGCAGCATCTCCACGTCGTTGGAGCCGTCGCCGATGGCCAGCGTGTCCTCCCGCGCCACGCCGAGCGCGGCCCGCAGCTCCTCCAGCGCCGCGCCCTTGGTCACGCCGGGCGGCGACAGCGTGAGCCACGGCTCGTTGTGGTCGCACGACGCCGTCACGCCGGGCAGCTCCACGTCCATCACCCGCAGCGCCAGCTCCTCGGGCGTGCGCCCCACCCAGCGCATGACCAGCCGGGACGTCGGCGTGCCCACCAGCTCCCGGTACCCGACCTCGCGCACCTCGCCCCACAGGTCGCCGTCCGGGAACCGGCCGAGCGACAGGTTCCCCACGCCGGTCAGCTCGACCGCGAACACCGCCCCGGGCAGCGCGGCGCGCAGGCGCTCGACCGCCGGGCCGGGATCGAATTCCACCTTCCGGGTGACGGCACGGGCGTCGGTGTCCCACCAGACCGCGCCGTTGGAGCAGAGCGCGGTGGTGCCGCGCAGGCCCAGGTCGTCCAGGACGGGCCGGGTGCCGACGAGGCTGCGGCCGGTGGAGAGCACCACGTGCGCCCCGTGGTCGACGGCCCGCCCGATGGCCGCCCGCACGGCCGGCGCAACGTCCTCGCGGCCCACGGGGGTGATCGTGCCGTCGATGTCCAGGGCGATGAGGCGAGGTCTCCAGGTCACTGTCGTCACCCTACTGGGCGATAGTTTCTGAACTGTGGTTCAATAACCGCGTGGCACGACCGAAGACGATCACGGACGAGCGGTTGCTGGCCGCGGCGGCGGAGGTGATCGGCCGCAAGGGGCCGGGGTTCACCGTCGCCGACGTGGCCGAGCGGGCGGGCGTCTCGGTGGGCACGGTGGCCGGTCGGTTCGGCTCGAAGAGCGGCCTGCTCCAGGCCCTGACCAGGCAGACCGCGGACGCGAACGTGCGGCGGATGCGGGAGGCGGCGGCCGCGGCGGCTGATCCGGCGGACGGGTTGCGGGCGGCCCTGCTGACCTGGTTCGAGGACGTCGTCGACCCGGCCGAGGCGCAGAACCACCTGGCCCAGCTCGGGGTCGACCTGATCGACCCGGAGCTGCGGGCGCTGCTCGCCGAGCTGTACGCGGTGACCGAGCGGACCCTGGCGGAACTCACCCGACGGGTGGACCTCCCGCACGGCCCGCCGCCCGACCACGCGGCCCGCGTGCTCACGGGGTTGCTCCACGGCGTGTCGATGGACTGGTCCGTCCGACCGCGCGGCGAGCTGGCCGACCGGCTGGCGCAGGACGTCGACGCGGTGCTGGACGCGTGGAAGGGGAGACGATGAAGGCGTTGGACGGCAAGGTCGCGGCGGTCACGGGGGCGACGCGGGGCGCGGGGCGCGCCATCGCGGTGGAGCTCGGCGCGGCGGGCGCGACGGTGTTCGTCGGCGGTCGGTCGACGCGCGAGCGGAAGTCGCCGATCGGCCGGGACGAGACGATCGAGGAGACGGCGGAGCTGGTCACGGCGGCGGGCGGCCGGGGCGTCCCGGTGCGGTGCGACTTCACCGTGCCGTCCGACGTGGACGCGTTCCGCGACCGCATCGAGTCCGAAGTGGACGGCCGGCTGGACGTCCTGGTGGACGACGTGTGGGGCGGCGAGGCGGACACCGAGTTCAAGGTGTTCTGGGAGCAGGACCTGGACCGGCAGCTCCGAATGTGGCGCAACAGCCTGGAGGCGCACTTCGTCGCCCTGCACCGGCTGCTGCCGCTGCTGGTCCGGCGGCCGGGCGGGCTGCTGGTCGAGGTGACCGACGGCGACAGCGACGAGTTCTACAGCGGGTCGCTGGCCTACGACTCGGTGAAGGTCGCGATCCGCCGCATGGGCACGGTGATGGCGAAGGAGCTGGAGGCGTTCGGCGCCACGTCCGTCGCCGTCACCCCCGGCTTCCTGCGGTCGGAGCAGATGCTGGAGCACTTCGGCGTGACCGAGGAGAACTGGCGCGACGCGATCGCCAAGGAACCGCACTACGCGATGTCCGAGACGCCGCACTACGTGGGCCGCGGCGTGGCGGCGCTGGCCGCCGACCCGGACCGCCACCGGTTCACCGGCAAGGCGCTCGCGTCGTGGACGCTCATGCGCGAGTACGGCTTCACCGACCTGGACGGCTCGCGACCGGACTGGGGCCGCTGGTACGAGGAGGTCTACAAGGCGGGCGTCGACCCGGCGACCGCGGACGCGTCGAAGTACCGCTGACGCGCGGCGAGTCCGGCCCGGTCAGACGTCGCCGGGCCGGACGAGCCCTGTCTCGTACGCCAGCACCACGGCCTGCACCCGGTCCCGCAGCTCCAGCTTGGCCAGGATGCGCCCCACGTGCGTCTTCACCGTCGCCTCGGACAGGAACAGCTTCCGCGCGATCTCCGTGTTCGACAGCCCCTTGGCGATCAGCACCAGCACCTCGCGCTCGCGCTCGGTCAGCGCCTCCAGCACCGCCGCGTCGCGCAGCTCGCCGCCGCCCTCGCCGAGGAACCGGCTCAGCAGCCGCTTGGTCACCGACGGCGACACCACCGCGTCGCCGCTGGCCACCGCGCGCAGCGCCGACACCAGGTCGCCCGGCGGCGTGTCCTTCAGCAGGAACCCGGACGCGCCGTTGCGCAACGCCGACAGCGCGTACTCGTCCAGGTCGAACGTGGTCATCACGAGCACCTTCGCGGTGCCCGCCTCGGCGATCCGCTTGGTCGCCTCGACCCCGTCGAGCACCGGCATGCGCACGTCCATCAGCACCACGTCCGGCCGCAGCCGGTCGGCCAGCTGCACGGCGTCGAGCCCGTTGGCCGCCTCGCCGACCACGTCGACGTCCTCCTGCGCGCCGAGCACCATCCGGAAGCCCATCCGCATGAGTTCCTGGTCGTCCACGAGAAGTACCCGGATCACACTGTCACCTTTCATAGGACGACCGGCACCCTATGACGGGACGAGCGGCAGCACGGCGCGGACCCGCCACCCACCGCCCGGGTTGGGGCCCGCCTCCAGCGTGCCGCCGAGCACGCCGGCGCGTTCGCGCATGCCGATCAGGCCGTTGCCGCCGGACACCGCCACCAGGTCGTGCGGCGTGCCGAACCCGTCGTCGGCCACCAGCACCTCCACGTGATCACCCGCCTGGGTGACGCGGACGGTCGCCGACGCGCCCGAGCCCGCGTGCTTCAACGTGTTGGTCAACGCCTCCTGCACGATCCGGTAGATGCCGAGCCCGAGGCCCGCCGGCAGCGCGTCCATGTCGCCCAGCGTCTCCAACCGCACCGGCAGCCCGGCGGCCCGGCACGTCTCGGCCAGCTCGTGCAGGTCGCCCGCGTCCGGCTGGGGCACCCACTGGGTGCCCGACTGGTCCTCCGACCGCAGCACGCCCAGCAGCCGCCGCAGCTCGGTCAACGCCTGCCTGCCGGTCTCGGCGATGGTGCGCACCGCGGCCTCGGCCAGCTCCGGGTTGGTCTTGATCGCGTAGCCCGCGCCGTCGGCCTGCACCACCATCACGCTCACCGCGTGCGCGACCACGTCGTGCAGCTCCCGCGCGATCCGCGACCGCTCCTCGCCCACCGCGATCCGGGCCTGCTGGTCGCGTTCGGTCTCCAGCAGCTTGAGCCGCTGCTCCAGCTCGCGGTGGTAGGCGCGGCGCGCCCCGACGAACTCGCCCATCGCCCAGCTGAACCCGAAGATCACCGCGATCACGAAGACGATGAACGCGGCCTCGACGCCCGCGCCCATGGGCCACACCGCCCACACGAACGTGCCCAGCGCCAGCCAGACCGCGTAGAGCAGCCCTTGCCGCCTGCCGACGTAGGCCACCATCGTGTAGAGCGCGATCGCGAGCGCGAAGTCGGCCAGCCGCACCGGCATCCCGGTGGCGAGGTCGCCGTGGGTGAGGAGCTGGACCGCGCCGCCGAACAGGATGACGTAGGACGAGCCGAGCGGGTGCTTGCGGCGGAACACCACCGGCACGACCAGGATCGCGCCGACGAACAGCAGCGTGGAGCCCGGCACCGTCGAGCGGTTGGCCCCCAGCACGCCGAGGTCGAAGACGGCGAGCAACCCGGCCATCAGGGAATCCCCGAAGACCGGGTGCGCTCGCATCCACAGGCTCAGCCGCCGCACGTGACCAGGTTAGGTACGGGCCGGCGCGACGCGCGTCGCGCCACGGGCTGACCCCCGCTAGTCCTCCAGGCGGATGGCCGCCGGCTCAGCGGACCGTCTTGATCTGGGTCGGGTCGAGCTTGTCCTCGACCCTCGGCGCGGGCGCGCCGGCCACCGGCTCGACCCGCGTCTGCGGCGGCACCGCCCGCTGCTGCTCGTACTGGCGGTGCTCCTCGGCCATCTCGTCGGCCAGCTGCTGCTGGAGCTGCCGGTCGCGGATGCGGCCCAGGATCATCATGGTCAACGCGTGGACCAGCGCCAGGACCAGGAGCATGACGCCGAGCTTGACCACGACGTCCTTGACCGGGTCGCCGGTGTTGACCGAGATGATCGACACGATGGCGAGCAGCCCGAGCACGACGAGGTGGAAGAGCACCGTCGCCAGGCGGGTCATCGACCTGGCCGCCTCCGGGTCGCCGTACGCGCGGCTCATGTACCCCTTGCCGCTGCGGTAGATCAGTTGGCCGTCGATGAGCACCAGCACCACGCCGAGCAGCAGGAACACCGTATATCCCTGTTCCATGGCGGACCTCCCTCGTCGGTCGCGGAAATACCCCGGTCGCCCCGTTCGCAAACCGCGCGTCACCCCCACGTGGCACGATCTCCGGCGTGACGACGCAGGCCAAGCAGCTCGCCGGTCCGCTCTCGGCGGCGGTCGCGAACCTGTGCGTCGGGCTCCAGCCGCAGGTGTCGCCCGCGACCGCGGCGGGGTTCCGGGAGGTGCTGCGCCGGCTGTCCGCGCCGCTGCAGGTCGCCGTCGCGGGCCGGATCAAGTCCGGCAAGTCGACGCTCGTCAACGCGTTGATCGGACGCCGGGTCGCGCCGACCGACGTGGGCGAGTGCACGCGGCTCGTGACGCGGTTCCAGTACGGCACGGTGGACCGGGTCGAGGTGGTGTTCACCGACGGCCGCAAGCAGGTGCTGCCGTTCGAGGCGAACGGCTCCATCCCGCGCGACCTCGGCGTGGACGTCGACGAGGTGTCCCACATCGAGGCGTACCTGACCAACGCGGTGCTGCGGGACCTGACCGTGATCGACACCCCGGGCCTGGGGTCGCTCGACGCCGCGTCGGTGGCCCGCACCGAGTCGCTGCTGGGCGCGGGGATCGACCCCGACGGGCTCGACCCGGTGTCGCGCAACGCGGTGGCCGGCGCGGAGGCCGTGCTGTACGTCGTGACGCAGGGCGTGCGCGCGGACGACCAGCAGGCGTTGGCCGCGTTCACCGCGGCGACGGCGAGCCGCGAGGCGGGTCCGGTGAACGCGATCGCGGTGCTCAACAAGGCCGACACGATCGCCGCCGAGACCGTGGAGGGCTCCCACGGCGACACCTGGCAGGCGGCGGTGCTCCTCGCCGAACGGCAGGCGCTCACGCTCAAGCCGCGCGTCGCGGACGTGCTGCCGGTGATCGGCCTGGTCGCCGAGTCCACCGAGACCGGCGGCTTCACCTCGGCCGACGCGGACGCGCTGCGCAAGCTCGCCGAGCTGGACGAGGCCACCCGCGAGACCCTGCTCGTCTCGGCCGACCTGTTCGTGGGCTGGGAGTGCGACGTGCCGGTCGGCACCCGCACCCGGCTGCTGGAGAAGCTCGACCTGTACGGCGTCCGCAAGGCGCTGGAGGCCGTGGACGCCGAGCCGACCATCACGGCGGGCGCGCTGCGCCGCAAGCTGCTGGACGCCTCCGGCCTGCACGGCGTGCGCGCGAAGCTCAACGCGGTGTTCCGGTCCCGCGCGGACGGCATCAAGGCCGCCGCCGCGCTCGCCTCGGTGACGTCGCTGGCCGCCGCGTCGGGCGACCCGAACGAGCGGCAGCGCGTGCACGACGCCATCGAGGTCCTGCTGGCCAAGCCCGAGGCGCACCAGCTGAGGCTGCTGGAGGCGTTGACCCTGGTCGCGTCCGGGGCCGTGGCCATGCCGCACGACCTGGTCGAAGAGGTGCTGCGGTTCGGCAGCTCGCCCGACGTGTCCGAGCAGCTCGGGATGCGCGGCCGGCCGCCGCACGAGCTGATGGCCTACGCCCTGGAGCGGGCGGGCTGGTGGCGTTCGTTCGCGTCGTTCGGCGCGACACCGGCGCAGAGCCGGGTGGCCCACGTGGTGCACCGGGCGTACTTCCTGATCTGGCAACAACTGCGGGGACGGCGATGAGCGGAACGGAACGGGGCGGCGCGGCGTCCGAGCACGCTGTGGAGAGCACGCTGGGGACGACCATCGCCGACGAACTGCTCGACCAGGCGTTGGCGGAGCGGCGCGCGCTGGTGCAGCTGTGCCTGTACGCGCTGGACCGCGCCCGCAGCGCCGGGGTCGTGGAGCGGATCGAGGAGGGCCTCGCGGCCATCGGCGTGACCGCGCTGCGGCCCGACGGCGAGCGGTTCGACCCGTCGCGGCACGAGGCGGGCGGCACCGTGCCGACGCGGGACGCGTCGCTGGACGGCGTGGTGGCCGAGACCGAGGTGGTCGGCTTCGCCGATCGCGGCCGGACGCTGCGCGCCCCGATCGTCACCGTCTACACCGCCCGATGACCGGCCTGCCGCAGCTCGTCCGGCAGACCAGGGAGAAGCTGACGACCCTGGTCCGGTCGCTGGACCCGTCGGCCGCGTCGTTCGTGGAGACCCGCCGGTCCGGCCCGGCGTCGGTGGTGGTCGTCGGCGAGACGAACCGGGGCAAGAGCTCGCTGGTCAACGCCCTGCTGGCGACACCGGGCCTGTCGCCGGTGGACGCCGAGGTGGCGACCGCGACCTACCTGGTGTTCCGGCACGGGTCGGAGTGGTCGGCCCGCGCCTGCTACGCCGGGTCGATGTCGCCGGTGCCGTTCGACCGGTCGGAGATCGTGAACTGGGTGTCGGCGGCGCACGAGCTGCCGGAGGGCATGCTGCCGCCCCGGTACGTGGAGGTCGAAGCGCCGATCCCGCTGCTGGAGCGGCTGTCCGTGGTGGACACGCCGGGGGTCGGCGGGCTCGACTCGGTGCACGGCGAGCTGGCCGCCGAGGCCGCCGCGACCGCGACCGCGCTGCTGTTCGTGGTCGACGCCTCGGCCCCGTTCACGCGCGGTGAGCTGGACTTCCTCCGCACGGTCGGGGAACGCGTCGAGACCGTGGTGTTCGCGTTGACCAAGGTCGACCAGTACCGGGGCTGGCGGCAGGTGCTGGAGGCCGACCAGGCGCTGCTGGCCGAGCACGCGCCGAGGTTCCGCGGCGCGACGTTCCACCCGGTGTCGTCGCGGATGTTCGAGCTGGCGGCCAAGGCCCCGAACCCGGACGCGGCGGGGATGCTGCGCGAGCGGTCGGGGATCGGGGCGTTGCAGGAGGCGTTGCAGGAGCTGGTGGTCGGCCGGGCCGCGATGCTCGGCGAGGCCAACGGCCTGCGCGCGCTGGCGACCGTGCTGGACGAGCTGATCGCGCGCAACGAGGCGGACAAGCGCGCGCTGTCGTCGGGCGAGGAGGAGGCCGAGACGCTGCGCGCGCGGCGCGACGAGCTGAACTCGCAACGCCGCTCGTCGACGCGCAGCTGGCAGGTGCGGCTGCGCGGCGAGGTGCAGCGGGCCCGGGTGGAGGGATCGCACGAGGTCAGCAGGCAGATGCGGGACGTGCAGACGTGGTTCCGCACGGCGATCGACTCGGCCGACCGGGAGCGGCTGGCCGCGTTGCCGCAGGAGGTGGACACCGCGTTGCAGGTGGTGTCCGGCCGGATCAGCGCCGGCTTGGCCACGCGGCTGTCCCGCGTCGCCGACGCCGCGCTGGCCGACCTGTTCTCGCCCGAGGAGCTGGCCGTGATCCGGGGCCAGTTCGCCCGCGGCGCGACCCCGCCGGTGGTGCTGCGGCCACCGGAGAAGCGCACGCCGACCGCCGAGGACAAGCTGCTCGTGTTCATGGGCGTGTCCGGCGGGTTGGGCGCGGGCCGGCTGGCCGCGTTGCCGCTGGCCGGGCTCGGGGTGGCGGCGCTGAACCCGATCGTGCTGCCGGTGACCATCGCGCTCGGGCTGGGCGCGGGCTGGTGGATGGCGCGGACCCGGAAGCACTCGGCCGACAAGCAGCACCTCAAGCAGTGGCTGTCGGACGCGATCGCGGACGCCCGGTCCACCGTCGACCAGCTCGTCGCGGAGCAGCTGATCGAGGCCGAGCAGCAGTTGTCGCTGGCGTTGGACGACGCGCTGGGCAAACGGGTCGACGCGATCGAGGCGGAGCTGCGCGAGGTCGACAAGGCGCTGCGGATGGAGGCGGGGGAACGCGCCAAGGCGCTGCAGTCCGTCACGCGCCGCTTGGCCGAGCTGACCGCCGGCCGCGCCAAGGTGGACGACCTGCTGTCCCGCATCCGCGCCGTCCGCGACCGCGCCTGAGGCACGAGGAAGCCCCAGGCCGCATGCGAGCAGAGGCGACACTGGGGCGTTCGTCACTGACGGTAGCATCCCGTCATGCCGCCCGTCGAGGTCGATTTGCCCGTGGTGTGGAACATGCTGTCCGAACCGCGAATGGCTCCCTATCTCGAGGCTGCGGGTGGTGACAAGATCAAGGCGCTCGAGCTGTACGAGTGGAGCACTCGGACGTCGTCGGCGGCATTCGAGGTCGTCGGCCACTTCGAGGTGCTGCTGAGGAACATCATTGACCGCTGCCTTCGCGAGCACTTTCGCGAAGAGCAGTGTGGTATCCCGTGGTTCTTGTTGCCGACGCCGGGCGGTGAACACGTCGCCGAGGCGGTTGAGGCGGTTCGCCGTCGGTTGCGGCCGTTGCGCAAGGAATCCCGGCACCAGGTCATCGCCGGCTTGAGCTTCGGGTTCTGGTCGGCGCTGCTCGGCCCCAAGTACGAAGACCTGTGGCGCGAATGCCTGTACCGGGCGTTCCCGAACTCCTCGGGCAAGCGCAAGCAGGTCGCGGTGGCGATCGAGCGGGTGCGCAAGTTCAGGAACCGCCTGGCACACCACGACTCCACGATCAACGTCGACGTCCCGTTCGAGGTCCGTCAGGTCATCGAACTCGCCGCCTTCATCGACCAGGACGCGGCGGGGTGGCTCCAGCGGTGCAGCAACGTGATGGCGGTGTACGCCCAGCGCCCGGTCAAGGTGGAGGACACGGTTGTGGTCCCGGCCAAGCACGCTTGGGTCCTCTACCAGGAATGTCGTGCTTACGTGTGCCAAGCCGGCCGCGCTTTCCGCCCTGTTGAACGCATCGCGTTCTACGCCGACCGCGAGATCAAGCAGGACGTTCCGGCCGTGGTGCACCGGCGCGACAACGTGGAGTGGACGACGGAAGCGGCCGACCGGTTGCGCACGTCGGAGAACCGGTTCGACCGGAGGGTCGCCAACGTGATCGAGGCATCGCGCGAGGTGTGGAAGGACGGGCGATATCAGGTGTTCCTGCTGACGAGTCCCGGCGATCCTGCCCACCGCCGACTCCCCGCCGCCCTGCCGCACGACGGCTCCGGGCGTGGGTCGGCGTTCGTGCAGAGGCAGCGGTACGCATCGCTTCACTCCCTGGAAACCGCGACCACGACGAGTGACCTCTGAAGCACGGCGAACGGCGGGCCTCGCGGACTGCTCGTGTGCGACCGCGCCTGAGGCACGCGCCAGAACTTCCCCAACGGAACCGAACAGGCATAACGTGAGTCCAAGCGGTACAGGACGCAGGAGGGTGGGAAACGGTGTACATCGACGAAACAGGCGCGACCGACGGCGAGCTGAAGGTCACGGTCGGTGACGAGGAGTACACCGCCGAGGCGACCTACGACCTCGACCAGGACGGGGTCGACGAGAGCGCGGTCGTGGAGACCGGCGACGGTGGGCACCTCGCGTTCAGCGACACCGACGGCGACGGCGACGCCGACCTGATGAGCACGTTCGACGCCGACGGCGAGCTGACCGGCCAGGCCGAGTTCGACGAGGACTCCGGCGAGTGGATCGCCGTGGACCCCTCGGACGACGACAGCCGGCAGACCAACACCAACACCGGCCGGGACATCGTGGTGGACATGGAGGAGGGCGGCGACCAGAACGTCGGCCCCGCCACCGAGGACACCGACGGCGACGGCCGCGCCGACACCGCGGTCGTCAAGGACGAGGACGGCGACACCTGGCTGTTCACCGACGCCGACGGCGACGGCACCGCCGACCTGGCCACCGAGATCACCCAGGACGGCGAGGTCACGGTCTCCCGGCACACCGGCGAGGACGAGTGGACCGAGGTCGAGCACGGCCGCATCGGCGAGGACGGCAAGTACACGCCCGACAGCGACGAGGCGTGGTCCGGCGAGAAGGTCACGGTGTCCGGCGTGGTGCGCATCGACTCCGTCACCGGCCAGTGGATCAGCCCGAACTGACCCGCGACGCCGGGGCGCCCCCCCCCGGGGGGGCGCACCTAGCCGCGCGCGGGGCCCGCGGGGGGGGGGGGGGGTGTCGGGGGGGGGGGGGGCCCCCCCCCTCGCCGCCACCACCTCACGCCTGCGC
>NZ_JBHYXZ010000006.1:18269-47789 GCF_042752395.1 Actinosynnema sp. NPDC059335
AAATATGGGGCGCCGTGTTTTTTTTTTAATACCATACGGTGGCACCCCCCCCACCCCCCCCGCCCCCCGGGCGCCCCCCCCGGGGGGGGGCGCCCCCCGGCCCCGGCGGTCACGACCTGACGAAGCTCGCGATGTCGGACAGCACGAGCGTGTCGGCCAGGAAGCCGAGGTGCGTCTGGCACAGCACGTAGTTGTTCGTCGCCCCGCTCAGCGGCGTGCTCGTGTAGGGCAGGATCACCCCGTCGCACGGCGAGTACCACGTCGCGTAACGCGTGCTGCCGGGCGTCTCGTCGCCGCTGCTGATCTGGGCGATGAACGACGAGCCGGGAAACATCTGCTGGCACGTGACGAAGACCAGGCACGCCCCGGCCGCCGTGGTGCCGTGGTTCGCACCCGCGATCGACGCGAGGTGGCTGACGCTGGTGTTGCCGCCCAGGACCTTCAGGTAGTACTGGCTGACCAGGCCGCCCATGGAGTGGTTGACGATCGCCACCTTCGACTGGCCGGTCTGCGACTTCACCCGCTCCACGAACGTGGCCAGGCCGCGGGCGTTGGCGACGTTGTCGCCGTAGGAGTTGTACTCGTAGGCGAACAACCGGCTGCTCGACCACCCGGCGGCGCGGAACACCGACTGGGCCGTGACCCAGTTCGACGCGCTGCCGGTGTAGCCGTGGACGAAGACGACTGGGGTGCTGGTCGCGGCGTTCGCCGCGGGGACGGGCGCGAGCAGGGCCAAACCGAGTGCCGCCAAGACTCCGATGACTCGACGCACGTGGTCACCTCCGGTGCAGGGGAAATCCTCTGCGGAGGAGCTTGACGCGTTATCGACCGCCCGACATCGGTGTAATCACTTGTCGAGCGAGAGCAGGAACGCCCGCCAAGCGCCCTTCCGGACATTCAGGGCGGGCCCGTCGGCGTTCTTCGAATCCCGAACGCCCACCGTCGCTTCGCGGAACCGCACTTCGACGCACGCATTGCTGCCGCCGGAACTGCGACTGCTCTTGACCCACCCCGTGTCGCGCGCGGTCACGTGCCCTCCTTGATCCGCTCGATCAGCAGCGCCCGGGTGTCCGCCCGGCTCAGCGCCAGTTCCCTGACCCGGTCGAAGATCCGCTGCATCGGCTCGACGTCCTCGGGTTGATCGTAGTAGGGCGCGGGACCGTGCAGGCTGGTCGCGAAGCTCACCGGTGTGGACTGGGCGAAGTCGAGGACCACCAAGCCGCCGCCCAACGCCGGGTTGTCCGCGGTGCCCGCCGGCACCACACCGATGTCGAGGTCGGGATAGCTCTCCAGGAGTTGGAGCAGG
Source organism: Actinosynnema sp. NPDC059335 (assembly GCF_042752395.1). NCBI lineage: Bacteria > Bacillati > Actinomycetota > Actinomycetes > Pseudonocardiales > Pseudonocardiaceae > Actinosynnema > Actinosynnema sp. NPDC059335. Next base: position 19,576 of record NZ_JBHYXZ010000006.1, read on the forward strand.
TGCAGAACCTGCCCGCGCATCACCGACCCGTCACCGATCACGTGGTCCAGCGAGTCCTCGGTGAAGACGATCTCGATCCGCTTCGGGGCACCGGTCTCGAACACCCGGCGCTGGTGGTCGAGGCGGAACGCGGTGCGCTCGGCGGTCTCCGTCTCCGAATCGGGCCAGTAGATCGAGTTGGACAACGCCATGATCGCCCGGACGTAGTCCTTGGACTGGACCAGGCCCGGAATCACCCCGCACTCGTACCAGCGGATCCCGGTGGCCGCAGCCTGCAACTCGGCCAAGCGCTGGAAGGGCTCCGGCAGGTTGTCGACATATCCCCGGCGTGGCGCTCGTCGCCTGGCAGCGGCACCGAGGGCGAGGATGGTCTCGCGCTCCCGGCCCTGCGCGCCGTAGAGGTCGAGGAGCTTGGTCAGCTCGTCGACGCCGAGCCCGCCCTTGCCGTTCTCGACCTGGCTGATCCTGCCCGCGGTGCGGCCGATCGCCGCGCCGGCCTCGCCCTGGGACCTCTTCGCCTGGGTGCGCAGCCGCGTGAGGGCAAGCCCCAGTTGGAGGCGCTCGATGGTCTGCCGCGCCAGCGCCATGTGTCCACTCCATCGGGTTATCGCTAACGGGCTATCGGAACCCTAATCTATAGGGGTTACTCGGGGTGTCCGGTGACATACAACCAGCTAGGAGGAGCGGTATGGCGCAGAGGGTGATCCGCAAGGACCGGGAGCGGCGGGAGTGGTTGCTCCGGTGCCAGGACGACCAGGGTGAAGCGGCCGTGTGCACGATCAACGTGAACAACGGCGTCCTGGAACTCCTCGGCCCTGGCGACGAGTTCTGCTTCCAGCTCGAAGACACCTCGATCGCGGACTTCCGGGCGGCCCTCGACGCGGCCATCGCCCGCGCCGAGGCGGACCTGACCGCGAACCCCGGTGCGGAGGTCCTGCCCCTGTCGCGGTGACGTCGTGCGCCGGGACGACGCGACAGCCGTGTGGGTGGTCGACCCGGCCGGGCCGTATGCGGCCGGGTCGGAACGGCGGGATCCACATGCTGGCCGTCGACACTGGAGCACCCGGCCGCGTTCGCCGAATCCCTTGTGGCACAGGCGGAAGAGTCGTGGAGCGCGCTGCCGGGAACGCCGGCGCGCCCGTTCCTGAAACGGTTGAGAAATCCGGTCATTTTGACGCGGCAATTTTTGCGTCACGTCATGAGAGCGCTCCCACCGTCACCCTGGTTCAGTCACTTGAACGTGTGGCGATCGACGCACCGGTCACCCCTTGCATTCCACCGACTAAAGCCCAGGTCACACCCGGATTTGTGGTGATCGGGTGCTGAATCGATTCCAGAATCGGTTTTGTGAGGCAGGCGACAGGTCGGATGTGCGTTACCCGGGATTAACCCGGCTAACCTCCGTCTATCCCTTAAACGGCACGCCCTCCACGGGGCGGGCGGAGCCATTCGCAGAGGACGTCCCACCGGGACAACGGCGTCCACCGTGGGCTGGCGCTCAGCTAGGAGACGAGACGAGATGACGGCAGTGACCATTCCCGGTCTCGACCAGGCACCCACCGACCACGCTCGCCTGCTGTCCTGGGTGCGTGAGGTCGCCGAGCTGACCTGCCCCGACGAAGTGGTGTGGGCGGACGGCTCGCAGGACGAGTGGAACCGGCTGACTGCCAAACTCGTGGACGCCGGCACCTTCGTTCCGCTGAAGAAGAAACCCAACTCGTTCTGGGCGGCCTCGGATCCGACCGACGTGGCGCGGGTCGAGGAGCGCACCTTCATCTGTTCGGTGGATCCGCAGGACGCGGGCCCGACGAACAACTGGATGGATCCCGCCGAGATGAAGGGGATCATGACCGAGCTGTACCGCGGGTGCATGCGCGGTCGGACGATGTACGTCATCCCCTTCTGCATGGGCCCGCTCGACGCCGAGAAGCCGATGCTGGGCGTGGAGATCACCGACTCCGAGTACGTCGTGGTCTCGATGCACATCATGACCCGCATGGGCACGAAGGCGTTGGCGCGATTCGGCGAGGACGCCGACTTCGTCCAGGCGTTGCACTCGATCGGCGCGCCGCTGGAGCCGGGCCAGGCCGACGTGCCGTGGCCGTGCAACGAGACGAAGTACATCACGCAGTTCCCCGAGGAGCGGATGATCTGGTCGTTCGGCTCCGGTTACGGCGGCAACGCGCTGCTCGGCAAGAAGTGCTACTCGCTGCGCATCGCCTCGGTGATGGCGCGCGACGAGGGCTGGCTCGCCGAGCACATGCTGATCCTCAAGCTCACCTCGCCCGAGCAGAAGGCCTACTACATCGCGGCCGCGTTCCCCAGCGCCTGCGGCAAGACCAACCTCGCCATGCTGGAGCCGACCATCCCCGGCTGGAAGGTCGAGACCCTGGGCGACGACATCGCGTGGATGCGGTTCGGCGACGACGGCCGGCTGTACGCGGTGAACCCGGAGAACGGCTTCTTCGGCGTCGCCCCCGGCACCGACTACCACACCAACCCCAACGCGATGCGCACCATCGAGAAGGGGAACTCGCTGTTCACCAACGTCGCGCTGACCGACGACGGCGACGTGTGGTGGGAGGGCATGGGCGAGCCGCCCGCGCACCTCACCTCGTGGAAGAAGCAGGACTGGACGCCCGACAGCGAGGAGCTGTCGTCGCACCCGAACTCCCGCTACTGCACGCCGATCGCCCAGTGCGACATCAAGGCCCCCGAGTGGGAGGACCCGAAGGGCGTGCCGATCTCGGCGATCTTCTTCGGCGGCCGGCGCGCCACCACGATCCCGCTGATCACCGAGTCGCGCGACTGGCAGCACGGCGTGTTCATGGGCGCGACGCTGTCCAGCGAGACGACCGCCGCGGCCGTCGGCAAGACCGGCGTCGTGCGCCGCGACCCGATGGCGATGCTGCCGTTCATCGGCTACCACGCCGGCGACTACTTCCAGCACTGGATCGACACCGGCAAGTCGGCCGACGCGGACAAGCTGCCCAAGATCTTCTACGTGAACTGGTTCCGCCGGGGCGAGGACAAGCGGTTCCTGTGGCCCGGGTTCGGCGAGAACTCGCGCGTGCTGAAGTGGGCCGTCGAGCGCATCGAGGGCAAAGCCGCCGCGGTGGAGACGCCGATCGGCCACGTCCCGACCGCGGCCGAGCTGGACCTGGAGGGCCTCGACGCGCCGCGCGAGGACGTCGAGGCGGCGCTCGCGTTCGACGCCGACGAGTGGCGGGCCGAGATCCCGATGATCGAGGAGTGGTTCGCCAAGATCGGCGACAAGGTGCCGACCTCGCTGCGCGACGAGCTGGAGGCGCTGAAGCTCCGCCTCGGCTGAGCCCGCACCCCCGAGACGTTCCCGGCGTGAGACCCGGTGGCCAACGGCGTCCACCGGGTCTCTTTTTGATCACCCACCGTGATTTCCGGTTCGTCCGGAGGTACCAAGGAGGAGTGACCCAGCGGGACGATTTCCTGGGCGGACTGCACTTCGACCGGGTGCCGGAGGCGGAGGGCGGGCCGAGCCCGGGAGTCGTGCGGCGCCACCCGGTCGGGCCGCCCGCCCGGCCGCGGGTGTCGGCGTGGTGGCACGTGGCCGGCTTCGTGCTCGGGGCGTTCGCCGCCTGCCTCGGGGCGCTCGCGTGGGGCTACGCGCTGGACCAGTTCGACGAGGTGCGGTGGCGCGGGCTGGTGGCATTGGGACTTGCGGGACTGCTGGTGGGCTTGGTGTCGCTGGGGAAGCTGTCCCCAGCCGCTCCACTGACGGTCGGGGTCGCCGCGTTGACGGGTTCGGTGCTGTTCGAACTGGGTACCCCTCCGTTCTTGCCCGTGTTCAGGCGCGTGTTCGAGGGTGGCGGCCCGATCTTGGTGGGCGTGTTGCTGGTGGTGCTGGCGTGGCGGCGGCGCTAGTTGTCCACAGGGTGTGGATGAAGCTGTGCACAGCCTGTGGGTCGGTGTGGATCAGCCGGGGAGCGGGTTCTTCCCCAGGCCCCACAGCCGCCCCGTGAACGGCCGGACCGCCTCGGCGTAGCAGACCGCCGACGTGTAGCCCTCGGACCACGCCTGGCTGCCGAACGCCCGCCACGACGCGAAGACGTCCTCGCGCGCCGCGCCGACGTAGTTCGTGACGGCTCGCGCGCAGTGCTCGGCTGCCTTGGCGTTCACCTGCTCCAGCGACGGCGCGGGCTCCCGGTGGTCACCGAGCGCCAACACCCCCGGCACGGCCTCCGCCTTGTGCGGCTGGTCGCAGGTGGTGATCCCCGCGTCCTTCGCCTCGCCCGGCGACGCCGTCGCGCACAGCTGCACGGTGCCGAACCCGGCCGCCTTGAGCAGGTCCTTGGCGGAGCCCTCGCGCCGCGCCCGGCTGCCGTCCGGCTTCAGCTCCACCACCGTGCACAGGCGCCAGCGGTCGCCCTTCGCCCAGCCGTCCCGGCTCGGCCACAGCGCGTGGGCCTGGAGGCGGGTGGCGTCGTGGTCGGCGCTGCCGAGGTACGCGGTGAGCGCGGCCCGGCACGCGGGCAGCACGGCCCGGCGCAGGTCGCGGTCGTTCGGGTACGCCTCGCCCAACCCGTCCAGCCGGCCGACCTCGGTCACCTCGGCCTCGTGCGCCGCGGCGCAGTCCAGGACCTCCAGACCGGTGTCGGTGCACTGGCCGACCTTGGGCAACTGGTCCACCGCCGGGGTGAGGGAGGGCCGGACGACCTCGGCGTCGGGCATCCCGGCGACCGGGGCCGTGCAGGCGGCCAGCGACACCACGGCCAGTACCGCCCCCACCGCCCGCCAGCCCTTCACGGCGGCCAGGTTACTGACCCCGACGCATCCCCCTCCCGCCGCTCGTGGGACGTACGGCTCATTTCTCCCAATCGCGCACACGCTGGGCAACCGCCTTGCCACCATGAGTGCCGCTCCACGGCGGACCTCGCCGCCGGGGTTCGAGGGGATGCCGTCGGAGGTCTCGCGTGTCGGCCGAGTTCGACCAGCTCGTCGCCCAGTTCGACCAGTTCCAGGCCAGGCTGCACCGGGTCGACCGGCAGGTCGACGGGATCGGGCGGATGCAGCAGGAACTCGCCACGATGGAGGCGGTGGCCACGTCGCCCGACGGCGCGGTGACCGTCGTCGCCGGCCCGTCCGGATCGATCAAGGACATCCGGCTGACCGACCAGGCCGTGCGCCGACCGCCGCACGCGCTGGCCGCCGCCCTCATGGGCACGCTGCGCCAGGCCGTCGCCGAGGCCGCGCGCCGCCAGGCGGGGATCGTGGAGCACGCGCTCGGCGACGACCTGCACCTCACCGACCAGGTGCTGGAGACCCAGGCCCAGCTGTTCGGCGTCACACCGCAGGAACTGCGCGCCATGACCGAGCAGTCCGACCGGAACCCTCCGCCACCCGCCCCGCCGTCGATGACCCCGCCGCCACCGACGCCGCCGCGACCGATGGCTCCGCCTCCCACCCCGAACCGCGTGCCGCCGCCCCCGCCGCCCCGCCCGGCACCGCCGCGCCGGCCCGAACCGGCCGAGGAGCCCGACGACTTCTCGCAGCGCCGCTTCCTCCGCGACGACGACCGCCCCGCCCCACCGCCGTCCGGTCCGACGCGGAACCAGGACGGCCGCTTCCTGAACCTCTTCGACGACGAGGACCGGTGATCGCCCCATGAGCGGCGGATTCGACGTCAATCCCGGCCAGTTGCGGGACTTCGCGACCAAGCTGGGCGGCCACCGCGCCACGGCGGCCGAGATCGCGGGCCTGGTGGCCAAGGCCGACGTGTCCGACAAGTCGTGGGGAGTCGTGGGCCTGTTCGTGAAGGACAAGTACACGGAGATGCTCGCCGACCTCAACGACGTGTTCCAAGCCCTCCAGGACGGCCTCCAGTCGGGCGCGGACAAGTTCAACGGTGCGGCCGAGGACTACGAGGAACAGGAAGAAGCGGTCAAGCAGCTGCTCAACGGCCTTCAGGTCGAGCTGGACGGCAAGTAGGGGCATCGGGGGGATTCGAAGCAATGGCCGAAGTGAAGACCGAGGCCGGCGGGGTGTCGATCACCGTCGGCGAGAAGGACACCAGCCAGAAGATGGCGGAAGCCGCCCCCTTCTACGGCAACTACCTCAAGACGAAGGACGCTTGGGGCAAGGCCACCGAGAACGGTGGCGCGGAGATCACCGGGCTGGCCTCCGAAGGCATGGGGTTGATCGGGTCGCTCGGCACGTCCGCGTACGGCATCGCCACCGACCCGATCGGTTGGCTGGTCGGGCAAGGGTTGAACTTCCTGATCAGCGTGGTGCAGCCGCTGGAGGACGCGATCCACTTCGTCAGCGGCGACGGTCCCGCGCTGGCCCAGGCGGCGGAGAACTTCAACGCCATCGGCAAGGGCGTGGCCCAGCTGCGGCAGAAGTTCGACGACGACCTGGCGAAGTCGGTGCAGAACTGGGGAGGCAAGGCGGCGGACGCGGCCGGCACGAAGCTGGGCGAGTTCGCCAACGGCATCGACGGCGTGGCCGGTCAGGCCGGTGAGCTGGCGCAGCTGCTCCAGATCTCCAGCATGATCATGACGATCGTCGAGGACTTCATCAAGGCGATCCTCACCGAGCTGATCACCTGGCTGATCATGATCTGGATCCCCGCCCTGGCCGCCGCTGTGCCCAGTTTCGGCGCGTCGACCGCCGCCGCGGGGGCCGCGACCGGTGTGCGGGTCGCCACCACCGGCAGCCGGGTCGCGCGGATCGTGGCGAGGCTCAAGCAGTTCCTGACCAAGATCCTCGACTTCTTGCGCAACCTGGCCAAGCGGGCCGGGAACGTGAAGGCCGCCTTCCAGCGCTCCATGGCCAACAAGCAGGCCAAGAGCTTCGAGGCGAACGGCATCACCGACAAGTCGATGCTGGACAAGTTGTGGGCCAAGGACGGCATGCTCGGCCAACGGCTTCAGACCGGGTTCGGAAAGTCCATGAAGACCGCGCTCAGTGATGCGACGGCATCGCAGCTCGGGATCGGCACCGGCGCGAACGCCGGTGTCGACAAGCCCTTGCGGAACGAGGCCGCCCGGCAGAAGGCGGACCAGTACGACGGCACCGGTACCGACCAGTCCAAGCAGCAGACCGAGGGGTACCTGGACATCTGATCATGGACGACATCTACTGGGAGTTCGCTCCGCTCTTCTTGATCGCCGCTGCCCTGTTCGGCCTGGGGTACTGGTGGAACCGGCGCAGCAACCGGAAGGAAGAGCGCGGGCACGGCGAGGCGCTGGCGGCGTTCGCCGGCAGCCTCGGCGGTCGGGTGGTCGGTCCTGCCGAAGCCGTCGCGTGGTCGAGCCAACTCCTGCCACCGATGAAGAGCCACACCGAAGGCTTCGTCGGCCGGGTGGGTACGGTGCGACCTCCCCGCTTCGACACCGCGCTGGACTTCCGGCGGGGTCGCTGGTCGGTGCGGGTCAGCGAGGCATCGATGGAGAAGGCCAACTCGAGCAGCTCGGCCACGATCCACGAGTACCGGATCGAAGTGGCCACCTCGACCCTGGTGCCGATGAAGATCAGTCGGCGGATCCACGTGGGCTTGCACGGCCGGAAGCTGGCACCGGACCACATCCTCGCCCAGGGCGGCACACCGGTCCGCGAAGCGCCGGTGACGGTGGCGCGGGAGCAGCGGCAGTGGCTCCAAGCCCGGTTGCCCGAATCGCTGGACCGTGACTTCGTCCTGTTCACGACCGACCCGATCGCCGCGGCACGGGCGTTCAACCCGCAGGTCGTCGAGTGGCTGCTCGGGCAGGCGGGCGACCACCCCGTCACCGCCGCGATGCCCCTGATGCTGACGTTCGAGGCAGGGCTCGTCTACACCACCACGCCGCAACGGATCGACCCCGACCGGATCCTGGCAAGGGTCGACGCGATGCTCGGGTTGCTCGACCGGATGGGGGTGACGCCCGGTTCCCCGCCACGCTGACTTCGCCGGCCTCAACCGGGGCGAGGATCGTTCAACAATCCTTCAATACTTCATTCCTGTCGCAGGTCGTAGACTCCTGCACCATGACCACGGGCCAGGCGGACGGCTGGCTGGCCGCCCTCGCGAAGGAACGCGGCGACCTCGACCGCTCCAGCACCGCCGAGCGCGTGGCGGACAAGCTGCGCGCCGGCGTGCTCGAAGGCGACATCGCACCCGGCCGGCAGCTCAACGAGAAGGCCCTCGGCGACGCCCTCCGGATCTCGCGCAACACCCTGCGCGAGGCGTTCCGCCTGCTCACCCACGAGCGGCTGCTGGTGCACGAGTACAGCAAGGGCGTGTTCGTCCGCCGCCCGGACGTGGCCGACATCGTGGACATCTACGCCGCCCGCCGGGTCATCGAGTGCGGCGCGGTCCGGCGGTGGCCGCACGCCGCCGACGCGGCGAAGCAGGCCGTCCGCGACGCCGTCGCCCTCGGCCTGGCCTGCCGCGAGCGCGGCGACTGGACCGGCGTGGGCACCGCGAACGTCAGGTTCCACCAGGCCCTCACCGCGCTGGCCGGCAGCGCCCGCCTGGACGAGGAGATGGCGCGGCTGCTCGCCGAGGTGCGGCTGGCGTTCCACGTGATGGGCGACCCCGAGGAGTTCCACCGCGACTACCTGCCGCTGAACGAGGCGATCGTGACGCGTCTGGACGCGGGCGAGGTTCGGCAGGCCGAAGAGTCCTTGCTGACCTATTTCGACCGCGCGGAGGACCACTTGGTCACCGGCCTGCGGGCGAAGGGGTAATTGGTCACGATCCAGCTACGTCATGCGTCGGTAACCCACCTGACATGGTGACGGCTGTCCAACCTCCGGCCTAACATGCGCGACACCGCGTTACCAGGCCGCCGTACGGAGGGGCACATGTCGTCTGCTCGAAAATCGAGCCTCCGCTGGAGCAACTGGAACCTGCTGCTGCTGGTTCCGCTCTTCATGCTCGTCACGCCCTGGTTCAACTCCGATGAGCCGAGGGTGCTGGGGCTGCCGTTCTTCTACTGGTACCAGTTCGCGTGGGTGCCGGTCGGCGTGCTCAGCGTGGGCCTGGTGTACGTGAAGACCAAGGACCAACCCGTCGTCAAGGGCAAGCCGGACCTGCTCGGCGTGGACGACCTGGACGAGGGGGCCAAGTAATGCAGTGGACCGAGTTGGTGGTGTTCAGCGCGCTGTTCCTGCTGGTCACCGTGCTGGGTTTCGTCGCGGCGAAGTGGAAGGCCGGCAGCACCCTCGACCACTTGGACGAGTGGGGCCTGGGCGGCCGGAAGTTCGGCTCCTGGATCACCTGGTTCCTGGTCGGCGGTGACCTCTACACCGCCTACACGTTCGTGGCCGTGCCCGCGCTGGTGTTCGGCGCCGGCGCGCTGGGCTTCTACGCGCTGCCTTACACGGTCGTGTTGTACCCGATCGTGTTCCTGCCGCTGGTCCGCATGTGGTCGGTGTCCCGCGTGCACGGGTACGTGACGCCGGCGGACTTCGTCCGCGGCCGCTACGGCTCCCACTGGCTGGCCCTGATCATCGCCATCACCGGCATCGTCGCCACCATGCCGTACATCGCGTTGCAGCTCGTCGGCCTGGAGGCCGTGCTGCGCACGATGGGCCTCAACGGCTCCGGCATCCTCGGCCACCTGCCGCTGTTCATCGCGTTCGTGATCCTGGCGCTCTACACCTACCAGTCGGGCCTGCGCGCGCCCGCGCTGATCGCGTTCGTCAAGGACACGCTGATCTACATCGTGATCCTGGTCGCGGTGATCTACCTGCCGTCGAAGTTCGGCGGCTGGGGCGCGATCTTCGACAGCGCGCAGGCGAAGTTCGCGGCCACCGAGAACAAGGCCGACGGCATCCTCCTGACCGGCAACAACCAGCTCCAGTACGCCACCCTGGCGCTGGGCTCGGCGCTGGCGCTGTTCCTGTACCCGCACTCGCTGACCGGCATCCTCGCCTCGCGCGGCCGGAACGTGATCAAGCGGAACATGGTCGCGCTGCCCGCGTACTCGCTGCTGCTCGGCCTGCTGGCCATGCTGGGCTTCGTCGCCATCAGCGCGGGGGCCAAGCCGATCACCAACCAGGCCACCGGCCGCCCCGACACCAACACGATCATCCCGGTGCTGTTCGGCCAGGAGTTCCCGAGCTGGTTCGCGGGCGTGGCGTTCGCGGCCATCGCGATCGGCGCGCTGGTGCCCGCGGCGATCATGTCGATCGCGGCGGCGAACCTGTGGACGCGCAACATCTACAAGGAGTACCTGAAGAAGGACGCCACGCCCGCCCAGGAGGCGAAGCAGGCCAAGCTGGCGTCGCTGGTGGTCAAGTTCGGCGCGGTCGCGTTCATCGTGTTCATCGACCCGCAGTTCTCGATCGACCTCCAGCTCATCGGCGGCGTGATGATCCTGCAGACGCTGCCCGCCGTGGCGATCGCGCTCTACACGCGGTGGTTCCACCTGTGGGGCCTCATCGCGGGCTGGGTCGTCGGCATGGGCTACGGCATGTGGCTGCTCTACAACATCGGCAACCCGGCCATCGGCAAGGCGCACTTCGCCGGGTCCGCGCTGCCGCTGGACAAGCTGTCGCTGTTCGGCTGGCACCCGTTCGCGGGCTCCGCGGTGCAGATCTACGTGGGCGCGGTCGCGGTCGTGGCGAACCTGCTGGTCGCCGTCATCGTGACGCTGATCGCGAAGCGGGCCCGGGTGTTCAACGGCACCGACGAGACGCAGGCCGACGACTACCGCGTCCCGGCGCACCCCCCCGGGCCCACCCCGCTCGCGGCCGGGCACTCGCCGCCCCGCCGCGTACCCCCCCCGACCCCCCCGCCCCCCCCCCGGCCGGGACTCGCGTCGTTCCGGCCCACGCGCGCAGGCGAGGTCACCGCTTCAGCATCCGGGTCAGGCCGGCCGCGACCGTGGTCGCGAGCACCCACCCCATCACGATGAGCCCGGACGCGATCCACTGCGCCTCGTCCGGCGTGTTCCACCGGTTCTTGTTGCCGAAGTCGACGATCGGCACGACCAGGTCGATGGTGAACAGCCACGGGTTCCACGACAGGTGGTCGTCCTGGTTGATCTCCTCCAGCCTCGGCCCGGTCGCGAAGTAGACGCTGCCCAGCAGCCACGTCACCACCAGCCACGCCAACGCGCGCGCCGGGCGGTAGCCGTAGCCCACCATCGCGCGTTGCAGCCAGCTCCACAGCAGCACCGGCGACCGCAGCCACCGCCTGCCCTCCGCGACCGCCCGGTACCGCAGCCGCTGCTTCTCCACCAGCACGGTGGCCGCGTGCTCGTCGTTGCCGCCCGCCCGCAGCATCTCGGCGAACTGGTCGTACGGGCCCGGCCGGTACGTGCGCCGCATCGCCTGCCGCAGCCAGCGCAGCCGCCGCTCGACCTCGGCGTCGTCCCGCAGGTCGATCGGGTGCCGCAGCGAGTCGTAGCGGAACTCCTCCAGGTCGATCCGCCCGGTCGCGGCCCAGAAGTGCTCGTTGTCGTCCAGCACGGTGCACCGCACCTGCCGCAGCGTCACGTCGCCGCGCGGCGGGCTGATCGGGGTCAGCTCCAGCTCCGGCACCTGCAGGCCGAGCAGGTTCAACGGGTGGGCGTCCAGCTTGTCGCCGAGCACCGCGCCCGCGAACGTGGCGATCCGGCCCACCTGCGCCCGCCGCGCCCGCACGCCGCCGTGCGCGACGAACTCCTTCGCGCCGCGGGCGCAGATCAGGTCGCGCCCGACGACCGCGCCGCCGACGTCCAGCGACGGCTTGCCCGCGGGCTGGTGCCGGTACCGGCCGGGTCGGGTGATGCGGCTGCCGCGCAGGTCCAGGTTCGCGCCCACCTGCACGCCCCGCAGCTCCAGCCCGCCGGTCACCTCCACCTCGCGGGCGGCGAAGTTGCTGCCGATGCGCGACCGGTTGCCCAGCACGGCGTCCGCCCGCGGGTTCTCCAGCGTGGACCCGTCGAGGATGAGGCTGCCCCTGGCCTGGAGGTCGACCATGCGGAACTGGCCGCGCACGGTCGCCTGGCGGCCGATGATGTCGCCGCCGACGGTCGTGCCGTCCAGGTGCAGGGCCCGCCCGTACCCGGTCGGCTCGGCGGTGTCGGTGGCCAGCGCGCGGCCGTAGCCGGTGGGCTCGCCGTCGGTCCCGCCCAGCGCGTCGAACGAGCCGCCGGACAGCGACAGCGTGCCGCCGAGCGCGGCGTTGACCATGCGCACCGCGCCCGCGCTGGTGAAGCCCCGGTCGAGCTGCACGTCGCCGTCCACCGTGATGCGGTCGAACACGAGCGTGGCGTTCGGGTCGGAGTGCGGGTCCAGCGCGTCGTCGTCCGCGCGCCCGTCGGCTGCGGTCGCGCCGCGCAGCGTCAACGCCGACTCGACCCGCGCGCCCGCCAGCAGCACGGTGCCGTGCAGCGTGCAGCCGTTCATCAGGAAGTTGCCGCCGACGTGCAGCCCGGTGCCGTTGACCGAGTGGCCGCGCGGGTTCGCCAGCAGGCCGCCGCTGAAGTTGCAGTACCCGCCGACGTGCGCGCCGGCCATCCGCAGCTCGCCGGACACCCGCACCCGCTGCGCCAGCAACCCGCCCGCCAGCTTCATCCGGTCGGCGTGGAACGCGATCCCGTCCGGCGCCCGCAGCACGCTGTCGCGCAACGACAGGGACCCGGCCACGTCCGCGTCGACCAGGTCCACCAGGCCCTCGACCGTGCTGCCCGCCAGCGACACCTCGTTGGCGCAGCTCAGGTTGCGCGCCGACAGGCCGGGCAGCCGGCAGTCGGCGAACTCGATCCCGGCGAGCTTGCCCTGCCGCAGGTCCGGCGGCTCCTCGAACCGGCAGCGCACGAACTCCAGCAGGTAGGGGAACTCCACCGCCCGCAGGTCGAGCACCCCGGTCAGGAACCGGTCCGCCACCCGCACCACCGGCGGCATGCCGGCCCGCCGCCTCGGTAACCGCCAGGTCCCGTCCGCCTCGCCCACGCCGCGCAGCACCTCGGCCGCGGCCATCCGGGCGGAGCGCGGCGGGCTGGGGTCGAACACGTCCAGCCCCCGCGCCCCCGCATCGCTCATGCGATCGACAATAGAACCCGCCCCGGACCGCCGGGGCGGGTTCGGCTCACGCGCCGCGCGGCCCCTGGTGGGTCGGGTCGAGCACGCGGGCCAGGAACGACTGCGTCCGCTCGTGCCGCGGCGCGCCGATGACCTGCTCGGCCGGGCCCTCCTCGACGACGTACCCGCCGTCCATGAACAGCACCCGGTCGGCCACCTCGCGGGCGAACTGCATCTCGTGGGTCACCACGAGCATCGTCATGCCCTCGTCGGCCAGCTGGCGCATCACCCCGAGCACGTCGCCCACCAGCTCCGGGTCCAGCGCCGAGGTCGGCTCGTCGAACAGCATCACGTCCGGGTCCATCGACAGCGCCCGCGCGATCGCCACGCGCTGCTGCTGGCCGCCGGAGAGCTGCGCGGGCATGGCGTTGACCTTGTCCGACAGCCCCACCCGCTCCAGGTTGCGCAGCGCGACCTCCTGGGCCTGCTTCGCGTCCCGCTTGAGCACCTTGCGCTGCGCCACCGTGAGGTTGTTCAGCACGCTGAGGTGCGAGAACAGGTTGAACGACTGGAACACCATGCCGATCTTCGTGCGCGCGGCGTCGATGTCCACGTCCGGGTCGGTCAGCTCGACCCTGTTGACCACGATCTTCCCGCCGGTCGGCTCCTCCAGCAGGTTCACGCAGCGCAGCAGCGTGGACTTGCCCGAGCCGGACGGCCCGATGATGCACACGACGTCACCGCGGTCCACCCGGACGTCGATGCCCTTGAGCACGTCCAGGGAGCCGAACGACTTCTTCAACCCGGTGATCTCGACCGCGGGCTCGGTCACGCGGACACCCCCAACCCCGTCGATTCCGGCGTGCTGACCTTCTTGCCACCCGTGCGCCGCTCCAGGTACCGCGACAGGTGGCCCAGCGGCAGCGTGATCAGCAGGTAGCACAGGCCGACCACCAGGATCGGGGTCAGCGACGGCGACCGGCTCAGCGTCTCCCGGCCGAACTTCGTCAGCTCGTACTGGTCGCGGGCCAGGCCGATGATGTAGATCAGCGACGAGTCCTTGGTGAGCAGGATCAGCTCGTTGGTCAGCGGCGGCAGGATGATCCGGAACGCCTGCGGGATCACCACCGTGAGCAGCGTGCGCCCCTGCGACATGCCCAGCGACCGGGCCGCCTCGATCTGGCCCTTCGGCACCGCCTGGATGCCCGCGCGGATCGTCTCGGCCATGTACGCGGCCCCGACGATGCCCAGCGCCAGCATCACGGTGGAGTAGATGTCGAACTGGAGCCCGAACGCCAGCGGCACGCCGAAGCTCAGGGCGATGAACACCAGCAGCGCGGGCACGCCGCGGAAGAACTCGATGTAGATGGTGGCCAGCCACCGGTACGGCGCGACCGGCGACAGCTTCATGAGCGCCAGCACCAGCCCGAGGGCGAGGCCGAACGCGAAGCCGAGGGCCGTGTAGACGAGCGTGTTCTTCAACGCCACGGTGATGGCGTTCGGGAACATCTCGGCGGCGATGTCGAGGTTGAAGAAGCTGCGCTGGATCTCGCTCCAGTCGGCGACGACCGCCAGGATGCCGGCGACCACCACCAGCAACACGTACTGGCCGACGCGGAACGCCTTGGCCCGTTGTCGCTTGGAGAGTGCCATGTGGGGTTACCTCGTGGGTGGGGTGGACAAGGCGAGGGGCCGGTGCTCGGCGGCACCGGCCCCGCGGTCAGCCGGTTACTTCGACTCCGGCTTCTTGCCGAACCACTTCTCGTAGATGCGGTCGTACTCTCCGCTGTCCTTGGCCTTCTTCAGGACCTCGTCGACCTTGGCCTTCAGGGCGGTGTTGCCCTTCTTCATGCCGATGCCGTACTTCTCCTGCGTGTCGAACTCCGCCACCACGGCGGTGTCCGGGAACTCCTTGACGTAGTCCAGCAGCACGCCGTTGTCGTTGATCGCCGCGTCCACCGCGCCGGTGCGCACGGCGGTCTCCATCAGCGGCAGGTCCTCGAACTGGACGACGGTGTAGCCGTGCTTCGCCGCGTTCTCGTTGGCGTAGATCTCGCCCGTGGTCTCGAGCTGCACGCCGATCTTCTTGCCCTTGAGGTCGTCGAGGGACTTGACCGGCGAGTCCTTCTTGACCAGCAGCGCCTGCGAGGCGTCGAAGTAGGGCTCGGAGAAGTCGATGACCTCCGCGCGGTCCGGCTTGATGGTCATGCCGGCCGCGGCGAGGTCGCACTTGCCGGTGTTGAAGACCTCGCCGGAGGTGATGGTCTCGAACGGGGTGTCGAAGATCTCCTGAGTGACGTTCAATTCCTTGGCCACCAGGTCCACCAGGTCGACGTCGAAGCCGACCGTCTTGTCGCCCTCGGAGAACTGGAAGGGCTTGTAGGACAGGTGGGTGCAGGTGACCAGCTTGCCGCTCTGGACCAGGGTGATGCCCGAGCCGCTGTCCTGCGAGCCGGTGTTCACCTTGGTCGCGCAGGCCGTCAACGTGAGCGCCAGGGCGAGCACGGGATACACGGCGAGCGCAGCGTGCCTGGTACGACGGGCCACGGCGTCACTCCTCGTAACTGTGTCGGTCGAGTGCCCGGCATACTGCCACTTGGGTGACTCCCTGCACAGCACGTGGGTGTTACAGAGCTTCGGTGCGCGTGAATCTGTGCGTCATAGCGCCCGAACGGCGGCAAATTGTTCAGCCACTTGGCGTTAATCACACAATTCATTCACCCTCAGCGCCCGTGTGACGACGATCCGTCAACAAGCTGGCGACCAGCGCCGTCCACCCCGTCTGGTGCGTCGCGCCCAGTCCCTCGCCCGTGTCGCCGTCGAAGTACTCGCTGAAGGTGACGTGCTCGCGCCACAAGGGTGAATCCGTGGACTCGATCCGCTTGCCGTCCGCGGGCCGGCGGCCGTCGTGGTCGGGCAGGAACAGCGACACCAGCCGCCTGACCAGCTCGTCCGCCGCCTGGCCCGCCGTGACGTGCCGCTGGCTGCGGGTGGGAAGTTCCACGTGGAACCGACCGCCGTGGAACTCCTCGACCGTGCGCAGGGCCTCCACGAGCAGCGCGTTGGTCGGGAACCACACCGGGCCGCGCCAGTTGGAGTTGCCGCCGAACATCGGCGTGCGCGACTCGCCCGGCTCGTAGCCCATCCGGTGCTCCTGGTCCGCGACCTGCACCTCCAGGCCCTCGCGGTGCGCCGCGGACAGGCTGCGGATGCCGTGCGGCGAGAGGAACTCGCCCTCGTCCAGCATCCGGCTCAGCACCCGCCGCAGCTTGCGCTCGTCCAGCAGGCTGAGCAGCGCGCCGCCGCCGCTGCGGCTGAGGAACTGCTGCAGCTCCGGCCGCTTCGACAGCAGGTGCTCCAGCCGCCGGGCGAAGTCGGGCAGCTCCTCGAACACCCACGGCTCCAGCACGGCGCACGCCAGCACCGGGATCAGGCCGACCATCGAGCGCACCCGCACCGGCTGCGACTCGATGTGCCCGTCCGGCAGCCGCCGCGACACCACGTCGTAGCAGAAGCCGTCGGTCTCGTCCCAGATGCCGCGCCCACCGGAGCCGAACTGCGTGGACGCCTCGGCGATGCCCAGGAAGTGCTCCACGAACTTGGTCGCCACGTCCTCGTACGACTCGTCGTGGCGGGCCAGCTCCAGCGCGATCTGCATCAGGTGCAGGCTGTAGGCCGCCATCCAGGACGTGGCGTCGGACTGCTCCAGCCGCCACTGGCCCAGCATCGGCTCCGACCGGTTGACCGGGCCGATGTTGTCCATGCCGAGGAAGCCGCCCTCGAACAGGTAGCTGCCGTCGGCGTCCTTGCGGTTGACCCACCACGAGAAGTTGAGCAGCAGCTTGTGGAAGATCTTGGCCAGGAACCTGCGGTCCTTGACCTCCTCGGACCGGTAGACCTGCAACGCCGCCCACGCGTGCACCGGCGGGTTGACGTCGCCGAACTCCCACTCGTAGGCCGGGAGCTGGCCGTTCGGGTGCATCAGCCACTCCCGGCACAGCAGGAGGAGCTGCTCCTTGGCGAACGCGGGGTCGACCTTCGCGAACGGCACGGTGTGGAACGCGAGGTCCCACGCGGCGAACCAGGGGTACTCCCACTCGTCCGGCATGGAGATCACGTCGGCCACGTCGAAGTGCCGCCAGTGCGCGTTGCGGGCGTGCATGTTCTTGCGCGACTTCGGCGCGGCGGGCTGCGCCGGGTCGCCGTCCAGCCACTCCGCGGTGCGCAGCCGGTAGTGCTGCTTGGTCCACATCAGGCCCGCCAGCGCCCGCCGCACGATCAGCGCCCGCTTCGGGTCGAGGTCGGTGTGGTGGAACTCGTCGGCCTCGGCCCGCCGCTGGTCGACGGTGTCCTGGAAGCTCGGGCCGAACGCGTCGAGGTGGCCGTCGCCGTCGACCAGGCGCAGCCGCACGGTGACGGACTCGCCCGGCTCGACCGGGTCGAACGAGTACCAGGCGGCGACCTTGGTGCCGGGCTCGCTGGTGTCGTCCGGGCCGATGACCTGGCACGCCGTCGCGTCGCGGCCGACGACGTACCGGTCGATGCCGTCCTTGGTGTAGCGGGTCGGGTTGCGCGCGGTGCCGAACAGCTCGACCTCGTTGGTCTCGTTGTCGGTGACCAGCAGCGTCGGCGTGCCCTCGACGTGCAGCGTGTAGCGGCCCAGCGCGCCGTGCTCGGCGGTGATCCGCCGCCAGCCGTCCCGGGTGCAGGCGCGCAGGCCCGGCTTGCGGTCGTCGCGGCCCCACGCCCACGTGTTGCGGAACCAGAACTGGGGCAGCAGGTGCAGCGGGGCCGGGTCGGGGCCGTGGTTGGTGGCGGTGATCTCGACGCAGATGTCCTTGGGGTGGGCCTTCGCGTAGCTGACCCGGACGTCGAAGAAGCGGTTCTCGTCCAGCGCGCCGGTGTCGGACAGCTCCGGCTCGCGGTCGGTGCGGCTCGCGCGCTTGGCCATCTCGCGCAGCTCGGCGTAGGGGAACTCGCGCTGCGGGTACCGGTAGACGACCTGCATCCACGAGTGCGTCGGCGTGCCGTCGGTCACCCACCAGTGCTCTTTGACGTCCTCGCCGTGGTTGCCCTCGTTGTTGGTGAGCCCGAAGTACCGCTCCTTGAGGATCGGGTCACGGCCGTTCCACAGCGCGACGCCCAGGTTGAGGAACCCGTGCACGTCGCAGATGCCCGCGATGCCGTCCTCGCCCCACCGGTAGGCCCGCGAGCGGGCGTGGTCGAAAGGGAAGGACGTCCACGCGTCACCGCCGGCCGAGTAGTCCTCGCGGACCGTTCCCCACTGGCGTCCGGCCAGGTAGGGGCCCCAAAGACGCCAGGGTGCGGTCGGTGAGTCGGCTTCCGCCAACCGCCTCCGCTCGGCCTGCCCGCTGTGCTCGTTCACTCGGCCAGTGTGCGGCATCGGTTCAGTAAACCGGTTACCGACGGGTTCAGGTCACAGCTGCGCGCCGTGTCGGCCAAGGCTCGCCCGGTGGTCTGAACGGCGCTCACCGGGCGCTGCCGAACGGCCGATCACGGACCGTTCGGCAGCACCCGGACGGGCGTGACGATCCCCTGTCCGCAGTAGCGGAGCCCCGGGGTCGGGCGCGGTTCGTCCCGGTTCGGCCCGACGGCTGCCCCTAACGGCGGGCGTGCGCGTCCAGCACCACGGCCACCGCCTCGGTGATCCGGGCCGCGTGCCCCAGGTGCAGCCACTCGTCCGGCACGTGGCAGTTCGAGTCCGGCCCGACCGCGCCCGTGACCAGGAACTGCGCCTGCGGGTACGCCTCGTGCAGCAGCGCCATGAACGGGATCGAGCCGCCGAGCGCCACCGTCCGCCACGGCGCGTCGAACACCTCCTCGCCGACCCGGTCCAGGGTCGCGCGCAGCCACGGCGCGAGCGCCGGCGCGTTCCACCCGTCCGCGAACTCGATGCGGGACAGCTCCACGGTCGCCCCGTAGGGAACGTCCGTCGTCAGCGCCCGCCGCACGGCCTCGATGGACGCCTTGGAGTCGGCCGTCGGCGGCAGCCGGAAGCTCAGCACGAGCGTGGTGAACGGTCGCAGCACGTTGCCCGCGTCGTCCGGCTCGGGCAGCCCGGACGCGCCGGTCACCGACAGCGTGGGCCGCCACCCGGCGTTGAGGGCCAGCTCCACCTCTTCTCCGGTCACCGGCCGGGTCCCCGCGGCCCACGGCACGCTGTCGACCAGCACGCCGGGCGCGGCGGACACCGCTTCGCGCACCTCCGCCACCCGGTCCGCCGGGATGTCCACGTGCATCTCGCGCACCAGCACCTCGCCGGTCGCGGAGTCCTCCAACCGGTCGAGGAGCTGCCGGGCGATCCGGAACGACGACGGCACGATCCCGCTCGCCATGCCCGAGTGCAGGCCGCTCTCCAGCACCCGGACGGTGACCGTGACCTGCGCCAACCCGCGCAGCGACGTGGTCAGCCACATCCGGTCGTAGTCGTTGCCGCCCGAGTCCAGGCACACCACGAGCGACACGTCGCCGAGGCGCGGCCGCAGGTGGTCCAGGTACGCGGGCAGGTCCGGGCTGCCGGACTCCTCGCCGGTCTCCAGCAGCACGACGCAGCGCGCGTGCGCGCCGCCCGCCCGCCGGACGCCCTCGATCGCGGCGATCGCCGCGTACCCCGAGTAGCCGTCGTCGGCCGCGCCGCGCCCGTACAGCCGGCCGTCGCGCACGACCGGCGTCCACGGCCCGAGTCCCTCGCCCCAGCCGCCGACCGGCGGCTGCTTGTCCAGGTGGCCGTACAGCAGCACGGTGTCGGACGTCTCCGCCGTGCCGGGCACGTCCACCAGCAGCACGGGGGTGCGGTCGGGCAGTTGGACGACCTCGACCCGCGCGCCCGGCAGGTCGCGGTCGGCGAGCCAGGCGCGCACGTGCTCCACCGCGGCGGCCAGGTGGCCGTGCTCGGCCCACGCCGGGTCGAAGATCGGGGAGATCGCGGGCACCGCGACCAAGGCGGACAGGCTCGGGAGGATGTCGTCGTCCCAGAGCCCGCGAACGGTACGGGTCAGCGCTGAACGGTCCACGTGCCGAATCCTGTCACGGCGCACCGGCCCGGGGCCGGTTTCGCGTGGTGGAAATGGTCGGTCCGGCCGAAGGTCGGTAGTCCATCCACCGCGAGGGTGCCTACGTGGCGGTTCGCGGCGGACGCGGCGTGTCCGGAACGGCACGCATAGTGGTTAACGATCGGTAACCGGGACACGGGTGTTCGACCACCGAACGTTCTACTCGGACGGCCGAAGATTGGCCGTCCTACCGTTCCCGCACGTCAGACCGCTGTACCGGAGATTACGAAGTGGGACGGGGCTCACCATGTCGAGTGAGGCCATGTCAGGATGTGGATGAGAACACCGTCAGCGCCGACGGTTGCCCGACCCCCACACCCCGGGGGCGACGGCGACTGGCGGTGCAGCCGCGCAGGATCGCCACAAGCGACCGGGCGGCCTCGTAGACGAGGAGACAAGGCGCATGTCGTCCCCCGAGAAATGGACGCACCCAGGGCCGGATGCCGCGCCGGCCACTGCTGCCAAACCGACGGCTGAACAGGTGATCGCAGGCTTGCGAGCGACAGACGAGGGCGGCGCCGACCTGGTGCAGCTGCTCACCCCCGAGGGCGAGCGCGTCCGGCACCCGGATTTCGACATCGACATCACGGCCGAGGAGCTGCGCGGGCTGTACCGCGACATGGTCCTGGTCCGGCGGGTCGACCGCGAGGCGAACGCGCTGCAGCGCAAGGGCGAGCTGGGCATCTGGGTGCCGCTGCTCGGCCAGGAGGCCGCCCAGATCGGCGCGGGCCGGGCGCTGCGGCCGGAGGACATGGCGTTCCCCAGCTACCGGGAGCACGGCATCGCGTGGACGCGCGGGATCAAGCCGACCGACCTGCTCGGCATCTTCCGCGGCACCGACAACGGCACGTGGGACCCGGTCGAGCACCGCTTCCACCCCTACACGATCGTCATCGGCAACCAGGTGCTCAACGCCGCCGGGTACGCCATGGGGCAGAAGTTCGACGGCAAGGTCGGCGACTCCGACGGCGAGGCCACCATCTGCTTCTTCGGCGACGGCGCGACCAGCCAGGGCGACGTGCACGAGGGCTTCGTGTGGGCCGCGGTGTACGACGCGCCGCTGGTCTTCTTCTGCCAGAACAACCAGTGGGCCATCTCCGAGCCGACCGAGCGCCAGTCCCGCCTCCCGCTGTACCAGCGGGCCCGCGGCTACGGCTTCCCCGGCATCCGGGTCGACGGCAACGACGTGCTGGCCACGCTCGCCGTCACCCGCTGGGCGCTGGAGGAGTGCCGCCAGGGCAACGGCCCGATCCTGATCGAGGCGTTCACCTACCGGATGGACGCGCACACCACCTCCGACGACCCGTCGCGCTACCGGCTGTCCGACGAGCTGGAGCTGTGGAAGCTCAAGGACCCGATCGAGCGGGTCAAGGTGCACCTGGTCAAGCAGCAGTGGGCCGACCAGGCGTTCTTCGAGTCGATCGAGGCCGAGGCCGAGCAGATCGCGATCGAGCTGCGCGACTACTGCGTCAACCTGCCCGACCCGCCGCCCGGTCGGATCTTCAGCGAGGTCTACGCCGAGGGCAACCCCGTCCTGGAGGCGCAACGCGACGAGTTCCTGGCCTACCACGCCGGGTTCGCGGGAGGTGAGCACTGATGGCCGCTCCGACGATGGACCGCCCCACCGCCGACAGCACCGGCGCGCCCGCGGTGCAGACGTTGACCATCGCGAAGGCGTTGAACAACGGGCTGCGCGCGGCGATGGAGGCCAATCCCAAGGTCATCGTGATGGGTGAGGACGTCGGCAAGCTCGGCGGCGTCTTCCGGATCACCGACGGCCTGCAGAAGGACTTCGGCGAGCAGCGCGTGCTGGACACCCCGCTGGCCGAGTCCGGCATCATCGGCACCGCCGTCGGCCTCGCGATCCGCGGCTACCGGCCGGTGTGCGAGATCCAGTTCGAGGGCTTCATCTTCCCCGGCTTCGACCAGATCGTGTCCCAGGTCGCCAAGCTGCACTTCCGCACCCAGGGCCGGATCAAGGTCCCCATGGTGATCCGGGTGCCGTTCGGCGGCGGCATCGGCGCGGTCGAGCACCACTCCGAGTCGCCCGAGTCGTACTTCGCGCACACCGCCGGCCTCAAGGTCGTGTCGTGCTCGAACCCGGCCGACGCCTACTGGATGATCCAGCAGGCCATCGACTGCGACGACCCGGTGCTGTTCTTCGAGCCGAAGCGGCGCTACTACGAGAAGGGCCAGGTCGACACGACCGCCGCGCCCGGACCGCTGTTCGAGTCGCGGACGCTGCGCGCGGGCACCGACGTCACGGTGGTGGCCTACGGGCCGATGGTGCGCACGTCGCTCGACGCCGCCGCGGCGGCCGAGGAGGAGGGGCGTTCGCTGGAGGTCATCGACCTGCGCACGCTGTCCCCGCTCGACCTCGCGCCGGTGTACGAGTCGGTGCGGCGCACGGGCCGCCTGGTCGTGGTGACCGAGGCGCCGAGCGAGTCCTCCATCTCCAGCGAGATCGCGGCGAAGGTGCAGCAGGAGTGCTTCTACTCGCTGCAGGCGCCGGTGCTGCGGGTAACCGGGTTCGACACCCCGTACCCGCCGTCGAAGCTGGAGGAGGAGTTCCTCCCCGACCTCGACCGGGTGCTGCACGCCGTCGACCGCTCGCTGGCCTGGTAGGGGGAGAACTGTGCCGCAGTACAAGCAGTTCGCCATGCCCGACACGGCGGAGGGGCTGACCGAGGCCGAGATCCTCACCTGGCACGTCAAGCCGGGCGACGCGGTCAAGGTCAACCAGATCATCGTCGAGATCGAGACGGCCAAGGCGGCCGTCGAGCTGCCGTGCCCGTGGGACGGCGTGGTGACCGAGCTGCTGGCCGAGGTGGGCCAGACGGTCGAGGTGGGCGTCCCGATCATCACCATCGACGTGGACCCGTCCGGCGCGGCGCCCGCGCCGGCGCCGGTCGCGGGTTCGGCTCCGGCGTCGGCCGGGTCCAACGGCAAGATCGGCGAGGAGATGCCGGGCGGCCGGATCGCCACGCTGGTCGGCTACGGCCCGCGGGCGGGTTCGGCCAAGCGCCGTCCCCGCAAGGACGCGCCCGTGCCGGTCGCCGCCACCCCGGCGGTCACTCCGCCTCCGCCTCCGCCGGCCGCGCCCAAGCCCGCGCCCGCCCCGGTGGTCGCGGAACCGGTGGCCCCGGGCGGTTACGTGCCGCTGGCCAAGCCGCCGGTGCGCAAGCTGGCCAAGGACCTGGGCGTCGACCTGCGCGCGCTGGCGGGCTCCGGCCCGGGTGGCGTGATCACGCGGGAGGACGTCGAGCAGGCCGTCGCGCCCGCGCCCGCCGCGCCGGCCGCCGCGGACCGGGGCGCCCGGGAGCGGCGCGTGCCGATCAAGGGCGTCCGCAGGGCGACCGCGCAGGCGATGGTGGACAGCGCGTTCACCGCGCCGCACGTCACGGAGTTCCTGGCCGTCGACGTGACCCCGATGATGGAGCTGCGCGCCCGGTTGAAGGACCGGCCGGAGTTCCGGGGCGTCAAGCTCACCCCGCTCGCGTTCGCGGCCAAGGCGGTCACCCTGGCCGTCCGCCGCACGCCCGACGTCAACGCGACGTGGGACGAGGCGGCGCAGGAGATCGTCTACAAGGACTACGTGCACCTGGGCATCGCCGCCGCCACGCCCCGCGGCCTGGTGGTGCCGAAGGTCCGCGACGCCGACCGGATGTCGCTGCGCGAGCTGGCCGTGGCCCTGGAGTCGCTCGCCACGACCGCCCGCGAGGGCAAGACGCCGCCCGCGGACATGGTGAACGGCACCATCACCATCACCAACGTCGGCGTCTTCGGCGTCGACACCGGCACCCCGATCATCAACCCCGGCGAGTCGGCGATCCTGGCCCTGGGCGCGATCCGGGACATGCCGTGGGTGGTGGACGGCCAGGTCGTGCCGCGCAAGGTGTGCCAGCTCTCGCTCAGCTTCGACCACCGCGTGGTCGACGGCCAGCAGGGCTCGCAGTTCCTGGCCGACGTGGGCGCGCTCCTCGCCGACCCCGGCGTGGCGATGACCTACTGATCCACCCGTTCCGCTGAACGCGACAGGGCCGGCGTCCACCTCGGGCGCCGGCCCCGTCGCGTTAAATCGCTGGAAGTTCCAGCGGCTGGAAAGTCCAAGGTGGTCCCCGTGACGCACTACTCGATCGGCGAACTGGCGCGGATGACCGGGCTGTCCACGCGGACGATCCGGTTCTACTCCGACACCGGCGTGATCCCCGTGGCGGGGCGCACGGCGGGCGGGTTCCGCACCTACGACGTCGACGGGCTGGCGCGGCTCAAGCTCGTGCGGACCCTGCGCGACCTGGGCGTGGACCTGCCCACCGCGCAGCGGGTGCTGGCACGGGAGGTGTCCGTCGCCGAGGTGGCGCGGACTCACGCGGAAGCCATCGACGCGCAGATGCGCACGCTCCGGTTGCGCCGGGCCGTGCTGCGGGTCGTGGCGCGGAACGGGGAGGTGGAGATGGTGCACGAACTGGCGCGGCTGTCCGAGGAGGAGCGGCAGGCGATCCTGGACGACTTCTTCGAGGAGGTGTTCGGCGGGCTCGACCTGGAGCCGACGTTCGAGCAGCGGATGAGGTCGGTCCGGGTCGAGCTGCCGGACGACCCGACGGCGGAGCAGCTGGAGGCGTGGATCGAGCTGGCGAACCTGGTGCGCGACCCGGACTTCCGGGCGTCGATCCGGCGGATGTCGGAGAGGCACCAGGAGATGCGGGCGCAGGGCGCGGACCTGTCGCCGAGCTCGCCGGCGCAGCTGGAGGCGTTCCAGTACGCGATCGCGCAGGCGCGCGAGGCGCTGGACGCGGGCGTCGACCCGCGCTCGCCCGAGGCGGCCGCCGTCGTGGCCCGGATCAACGAGAAGTGGTCGTCCGCGATGGACGTGCCGGTGGGCCCCGAGCTGTCCCGCCGGCTGGAGGAGTTCGGCGACCCGAGGGCCGAGCGCTACTGGCAGCTGATCGCCAAGGTCAACGGCTGGGAGACGCAGGTGCCCGACACCATCGCCGAACGGGCGTGGCTGGTCGAAGCGAGCCGCTGACTACTCCCGGACCAGGCAGAACGGGTGACCCGCCGGATCGGCGAACACCCACCACGCCTCGCGGGAGTCGTCCAACAACCTCCCGCCCGACCTGAGGACCTCGGCCTTGGCCACGCCGAGGTCCTCCACCCCGATGTCGGGAAATCACCAGGGCTGGTGCGCATTCAGCGGTGGGGCGACCTCACCGCCGCGGAGTCCTCAATGGAGCTCGACCACTACCTTCTGCTCAGGATAACCGTGCACGACGCACTGCAATGTCTGGCATGACCCCGAACCGGATCCGCCGGCGATCACGTTACAGGCTCAGGGAGCCGAGCGAGTCGCTGATGATGTTGGCCGCGACGTTCACGCCCTGAAAAGTCAACTCGCAGGGGAAGATGTCGACGAAGACCTCGTACGTCCCGTGCTTCCCGCTCTTGTGGCTCGCGCTGAGGTGTTGCCGCAACGCGTGCTCCAGTCGCTGGTTGAGCGTCTTGCGCATTTTCGCGTTCGGTACGTTCTCCAGCCCGATGCGGTCCTGGGGCGTGAAATGCGCGTTGAGCAGTGGACGGTATGCTCGACCTTCCCGTCGGTCCTGCCAGGTGAACGACACTTCCCACGTACCGGCTGAGGAGACAAAGGACGACGTCGAGCCATTGACGACTGGACGTCCGGTCAGTCGGAAAATGAGCTCAGCGAGGAACGTCGTCCGGTCCAACTCGCCGCGGTCATCGGTGTAGAGCAGCGCCTTCTCCACCTCGCGCAGATCCCGGAGGACCTCGGCGAAGTCCTGCGTCCGCTCCGTGTATTCCCAGATGGTAGCCTTCCGATAGAGGTTGCAAAGCGCCAGGACGCTCGCGTTGTCGAGTTGTGCCCGCACGGCTGCCTTTTCAAGGCTCGCACGGTTCACGTCGAGTCGAACCGGGTCCGGATCGCGGCCGGTGAAGCAGTAGTGCAGGAGTTGCCCGTAAGAAAACACGTCCAGCGCGGGCGTCTTGGTCAGCGCGGCCTTCGGATCGAAGTTGGAGAACTGTTCCGGTGCGGCGTAGTAGATCGCGCCCATCGCCGTCTTCGTCGCGCGCTGCGTCTTGGTGTTGAACCACGCGAGATCGAAATCCGTCAAATATGGGCGGAAGGTGCCGTCGGGTTGAGCTTGGCAGACGATGTTTTCCGGCTTGATGTCGCGGTGGATGACCTGGTGCAGGTGAGCGTGCTGAATCGTCTCGGCGATCTCGATCAGCATGCGGATCAGCTGCTGCGGTTCCATAAACGAGTGTGGTTCCAGGTCACGGAGGTTGGAACCCTCGATGTAATCCATGACGAACCCGGTGGGGCATCGGCTGTACCGCTGGACCGCAACGATTCGCGGGTGTTTGAGCAGGCGCATCGCGTCATACCCGTTTTCGAACCGCTTGGCCTTCTCCGCATCGCTCATCTCGTGTGGGTGGTAGAGCTTCAAGGCGACCCGCTTGCCGGTTTCGCGGTCCAGCACCTTCCACACCGTGCCGAATCCACCCTCGCCGATGCGTTCCTCCAGTTCACCTTCGGGTATGACCGTTCCGGTGCCCATGGTGCCGAGTTCGATCCGATACCGGAGCAAGGTCTCCATCGACTGTCGAAAATTGACGCGTTTGGCCAGTCCGGGCGTCCTCGACTTGCTGGAGAACCACTTGTCGACGGCCTCCAGCTTTCGGCTGCATGCGTCGTGTCCACTGGCGCGCCAGGCAACGGTGTCGAACCGGGACTTGAACTGGTTGTAATCCTCGATTAGTGCTGCTGCCTCGGCTTCGATCACGCGGAACTCGTCCTCAGGGAGGGGTGGCGGGAGTGTCGGCGTGAGTCCGGAAGCGAGGACGAGCCGACCTGATACGTGCCCGCCAAACACCGGCTTCTGGTTTTCATCCCGAGTGGTCTCGTGGTTAGCCATGTTCCGTGACACGACGTCGTAGAGGCTATTTGCGGTCAGGTTGCCCTGATGGTCTGAAGCGTCGCCGAGCATCGCCTGCAGAAGGTAGTGCGTGAAGATGCCGTGCCCGGTGTTCCGGGCTTCCCAAGCCAACTGGTCACTCGTGCACGCCGCCATGACTGCGACCGACTTGTTTGGCCTAAGCACATCGGTCACATCCCCGTTGCGTAACGAGCGGACATGGTGTGAACCGGGGAGTGAGGTCACTGCTGCGCCTGAGTGGCAGCAATCGAGGAGGATGAGATTCTGCTGATCACCAGGACCCGATCCAAGCAGGTCTACCAGTTTCCGTAACTCGATGCCCTCGTCGAAGTCCTCGTTGTCGTAGGTGACGACGTAAGTCCCGAGCTCCGTCGCCGCGCCGTGACCGGAGAAGTACAGCACGATTTGTTCGGCACCACTGTTCCTCGCCTCCACCAGGGCTCGGGTCATCGCTGTGCGGGTAACCTGCTCGTCTCTGAGCAGCTGGGTGGAGAAACCATATTCCGGCATGCTTAGTACGGCCGCTACCTCTTCGATGTCGTGCAGGCAGCAGTCCAGTGGGGACCAACGACCGGAGTACTTGTTGATACCGGCGAGTATCGCGACCTTGCGTGACACGCTCTCCCCTTGGCTCAATCGGATATGAAAGCCTACGTCGGATGGTTGTGCAGGTGCCAGTGTCACCGGGCACAAAGTGTGCGATTGCTCCAAACGCAGTACCTTTGGTGAGGCGCTTGGCCGTGGACGTCGACTGTCAGTGGAGCTGAATCGAATGAAGGGCTCGGTTGTGCCGCAAAATTGCGGACTGCCCGGCCGTCAAAGCGATGAACACGCGTACAGAATTTGTCCACTTCTCGCACCAGCCAAGAGGATCGCAGCGGCACGGGTGCAGCGTAGAACTGGTCGGCACCGCCACGGCCACAACCACCAGGGTGTCATGGTGATCAGCTGATACTTGCACGTCGGAGTCTCATCGATGACGGAGATCTGTGCGCCAGGTGGTTATCTCTTGGCGCGGCCCGGGTGGTCATCAACGCTTACCTGGTGGCGGGGCTGTCGACGTCACGGCGGAACCGTTCGAGCGGCGACCTGGCCAATAAAGCAGCGGGGGGGGGGGCCCCGCGGGGGCCCCCCCCCCCCCCACCCCGGGGGGCCCCCGGCGGGCCCGGTTGATAAACAAACATTTTAATCAAGCCCGAGAGTGGCCCCGCCACCCCCA
>NZ_JBHYXZ010000006.1:47799-83062 GCF_042752395.1 Actinosynnema sp. NPDC059335
CCCCACCCCGCTATCCGTGTGTGTGGGGGGGGAGCGATATTGTTAAAACGAGCCCCAAAACCCGCGGGGGGGGGGCCCCCCCGGGCGCGGCCCCCCCCCCCACCTCCCGGGCGGCCCGACGGCGGCCCGGGTAGATCAACTCACTTGATCTGCATGCCGGAGATGGCCCGCGACACGACCAATCGCTGGATCTCCGACGTCCCCTCGAAGATGGTGAAGATTTTCGCGTCGCGGTGCATGCGCTCCACCGGGTGCTCGCGCGTGTACCCCGCCCCGCCCAGGATGTGGATCGCGCGCTCCGTCGCCCACACGGACACCTCGCCCGCCTTGAGCTTCGACATCGACCCCTCGCCCGCCGTGAACGGGACCTGGTTGCGGCCCATCCAGGCCGCCCGCCAGACCAGCAGCCGGGCCGCGTCGATCTCCATCCGCATGTTCGCCAGGTCGAACGCGATCGACTGGTTCTCGATGATCTTCCGGCCGAACGCCTCGCGGTCCTTCGCGTACTCCAGCGCGTACTCGTACGCCGCACGCGCGACGCCCACCGCCATCGCGCCGACGGTCGGCCGGGTCGTCTCGAACGTGGCCATCGCCGCCTGGCCGCCGGCCTTCTGCCCCTCCCGGGCCCGCGCCAGCCTGGCCTCCAACCGCTCCCTGCCGCCCAGCAGGCACCGGCCGGGCACGCGCACGTCGTCCAGGAACACGTCGGCCGTGTGCGAGGCGCGCATCCCGTGCTTCTTGATCTTCCCCGGCGACGACAGCCCGCGCGTGCCGGGCGGCACGACGAAGCCCGCCTGGCCGCGCGCGCCCAGCGCCGGGTCCACGACCGCCGTCACGACGTGCACGTTGGCGATCCCGCCGTTGGTCGCCCACGCCTTCTGCCCGTTGAGCACCCACTCGTCGGTGGCCTCGTCGTACACCGCCCGCGTCCGGTACCCGGCCACGTCGGACCCGGCCTGCGGCTCGGACGCGCAGAACGCGGCCAGCTTCGGGTCGTCCTCGGTGCCGAAGCACTCGGGCACCCACTCCGCCAGCTGCTCGGGCTCGCCGGAGGCGAAGATCCCCGCCGCCGCCAGCCCGGTGCCCATCAGGGCCAGCGCGATGCCGGCGTCACCCCAGAACAGCTCCTCGGTGGCGATGGGCAGCGACAGCCCGATCGGGTCGGCGAACCACGTGGCCAGCGACTCGAACCCGTACAGGCCGATCTTGGCGGCCTCCTGGATCACCGGCCACGGCGTCTCCTCGCGCTCGTCCCACTCCGCCGCGGCGGGCCGGATCACGTCCTTCGCGAAGCCGTGCACCCACTCGCGCAGGTCGACCTGGTCCTCGTTCAGCTCCAGCGAAAAACCGCCCATGGTCCCCTCACGCCTTCGGAATGTTGAACAGGCTCATGAACCCCGCCGCGAAGCCGAGGTCGCCCTTGACCTTGAGCTTGCCGGTCATGAACAGCACCGGGGCCGACGCGTTGCCGGTGGCGAGCTTCAAGAACTCCACCGGTCCCAACGTCACCGTGGCCCGGGGGTCACGGGTCGCGCCCTTGTTGATCGCGCACTCGGCGTTCTCGATGATCACCTCGTACACGTCGTCGTCCGGCGTCCCGCCGGTCAGGTGGAAGTGCACGACGGCGCGCGTGGCGCCCGCGCGGTCGGCGCGGAAGTGGACCTCCATCCGCCGGAACACCTCGTCCAGCACGCGTGCGCGCAGCCCCGGCCGGGACGTCACGGCGTCGATCTGGCCCTTGGACGCCCGCGAGATGATCCGCGCGAAGTTCTGCGCGTCCATCCTCGCCAGGTCGAGGTCCGCGCCGCCGTCGGCCAGCGCCCCCAAGGCGTCCAGCAGGTCGGCGAACTCGTCCTCGCCGAGCTTCTTCGGGTCGATCCCGCGCGCGATGACGTCGATGTCGACGCCCGCGAGCGCCGGGTCGCCCGGGTCGACCTGCCTGAGCGTTGAGATCAGCTCCCGCGGGCTGAGCTTCGCGATCGCCTCGGTGGTGAGGTCGATGGTCATGTGGCACCTCCGCTACCTACTGGCAGGTAAATCTACTGGCGAGTAGGTAAGGCGGCAAGGGGCGCGGAGTAATCTTGTCGCAGCCATCCAGGGGGTGCGATGCACGCAGAGCAACCGGTTCGGTCGGGTCGGGCCAAGAGGCTGCCACGCGCGGTGCGCGAGCGGCAGATCATGGACGCCGCGGTCGACGTCTTCTCGCGCTTGGGGTTCCACGCCGCGTCGATGGACGAGATCTCCGAGGTCGCCGGCATCTCCAAGCCCATGCTGTACGCCTACCTGGGTTCCAAGGAGGAGCTGTTCGCCACCTGCATCCGCCGCGAGGCGACCCGGATGATGGAGGCGATCGCCCACGGCGTCGAGGCCGAGGAGCCGCCGGACGTCCAGCTGTGGAGCGGCCTGCGGGCGTTCTTCGGGTTCGTCGGGGAGAACCGGGCGAGCTGGCAGGTGCTGCACCGGCAGGCGTCCTCGCAGGGCGGGCCGTTCGCGGAGGAGCTGGCGGACATGCGCGGCCGGGCGATCAGCCTGGTGGCGGCCCTGCTCGTGCACTCGTCGGACTTCGCCAACGTGCCGCGGGCGGGCGACAAGGAGGCCGAGTCGCTGGCCGCGGCACTGGTCGGGGCGGGCGAGTCGCTGGCCGACTGGTGGCTCGACAACCCCGAGGAGCCGGCCGGCGTCGTCGCCGCCCGGCTCATGAACCTGGTCTGGATGGGGTTCGGGGACCTCGTGGCGGGCGACGTGTGGCACCCGCCGTCGCGGCGGTCCGGCGCGGACGGCAGCGCCTAGGCCAGCGCGCCCTTCAGCACGGCCGCCGCCTGGTTGATGGCGGCTTCGGCGGCGGGGGTCCCGCGCAACGCGTTGAGCATCACGAAGTCGTGGATCACGCCCTGGTAGCGCACCGCGGTCACGGGCACGCCCGCCTCGCGCAGCTTGTTCGCGTACGCCTCGCCCTCGTCGCGCAGCACGTCGGCCTCGGCGGTGATCACCAGCGCCGGCGGCAGCCCGGCCAGCTCCTCCAGCGACGCCCGCAGCGGTGACGCGGTGATCTCCGCCCGCTGCGCCTCGTCGGTCGTGTACTGGTCCCAGAACCACTGCATGCCGTCGCGCCGCAGGAAGTACCCCTCGGCGAACTCGTGGTACGACGGCGTGTCGAACGACGCGTCCGTCACCGGGTAGAACAGCACCTGCTGCCGGAACACCACGTCACCGCGCCGCTTGGCGAGCAGGGTCAGCGCCGCGGACAGGTTGCCGCCGACCGAGTCGCCCGCCACGGCCAGGCGCGACGCGTCCAGCCCGTGCGCGGCGCCCTCGGTGGTGATCCAGCGCGCGACGGCGTAGCTCTCCTCCAGCGCGACCGGGTAGCGGGCCTCGGGCGAGAGGCTGTAGTCGGGGAAGACCACGGCCGCGCCCGCGCCGACGGCCAGCTCGCGGACCAGCCGGTCGTGCGTCCGGGCGTTGCCGAACACCCAACCCGCGCCGTGGATGTAGAGGACGACGGGCAGCGTGCCGGTGGCGCCGGCCGGGCGGACGACGCGCACGGGCACCTCGCCGACCCTCACCCACTCCTCGTCCACCTCGGGCTTGGCCACCTCGCCGGACTGGACCTCGTCCACCGCCTTGCGGCCCTCGACCGGGCCGAGGTCGAACAGGTACGGCGGGGTGGCGGTCGCGGCGGCGAACGCGGCGGCGGCCGGTTCCAGGACGGTCATCTCGGGCTCCTCGGGTCGTGCGGTCGAACCTGACACCACGAAACATAGGCCGCGATTACATCGTGCGCAATCTAAATGGGCACAGGTGTATCGTGGCTCCTGTCACAAGTGGAGGGACGACGGACATGCGGGACTTCAGCCTGGAGCTGGACGACCAGCTCTGCTTCGCGCTCTACGCCGCCTCGCGCGCCGTCACCGCGCGGTACCGGCCGCTGCTGGACGACCTCGGCCTCACCTACCCGCAGTACCTGGTGCTGCTCGTGCTCTGGGAACGCGGCCCGGTGCCGGTCAAGGACGTCGCCGCCGCGCTCCAGCTCGACTACGGCACGCTGTCGCCGCTGCTCAAGCGGCTGGAGGCGGCGGGCCTCATCCGCCGCGAGCGCCGGCCGGACGACGAGCGCTCGGTCCGGCTCGTGCTCACGGAGGAGGGCGACGCGCTGCGCGAGCGCGCCAAGGACGTGCCGCCCGCGATGGGCGCGGCGATGAACCTCGGCGAAGCCGACACCGAGCGGTTGCGCGCCCTGCTGCGCACGCTGGCCGACAACGTCAGCCGCTGATCACGCCCTCCACGTGCGGCCGGTCCGACCACAGCGCGAACCGCCACCCGTCGCCCGTCGGCGCGGCCGAGAAGTCGACCGCGCCCGGCAGCAGGACCGGCGCCTTGAACCGCACGTCGACCTCGTAGGCGTCGGGCAGCCTGCCCTCGAACGCCGCGACGCACCGCGCCTTGGACCACATGCCGTGCGCGATGGCGCGCGGGAAGCCGAACGCCCGGGCGGTCAGCTTGCGCAGGTGGATCGGGTTGCGGTCGCCGGACACGTCCGCGTACCGCCGGCCGAGGTCGGCGGGCAGCCGCCACCGGGCCGTGGGCGCGGGCGGTTCGGCGCGCGGCGACGGCTCCTTCGCGGTCCCGCCCTCCCGGCGCAGATATGTCGACACATCGACCCACACCTCCTCGCCGTCCACCGACACCGTCGTGACGACGTCGAACTGCCGGCCGCGCTCGTGCGGCCGCAGGTCCGCCAACGCCACGTGCAGCGACAGCGGATCGGCGGCGCGCAGCGGCCGGTGCTGCCGGATCCGGTTGGCGACGTGCACCAGGCCGGGCAGCGGGAACGGGAAGCCGGGGCCGGTCATCAGCCGGACCTGGAGCCCGAAGCCCAGCACGTGCGGGTAGGTGATCGGCAGCTCGTCGCGCACGCCGAACCCGCACACCCGGCCGTACCGGGCGAGGTGCTCCGGGTCGACGGTCACCTCGGCGTCCAGCGAGGCGTCGGGCAGCTCGTCGCCGCGCCGGGTGAACCCGGTCAGCGCGGCCTTGGCGTAGAGGAAGGTGAGGTTCGCCATCACGCCCCCAGCAGGCTCTGGCCGCACACCCGCACGACGTTGCCGTTCACCCCGGCCGACGCCGGGTGCGCGAACCACGCGATCGCCTCGGCGACGTCCACCGGCAGGCCGCCCTGGGACAGGCTGTTCATCCGCCGCCCGGCCTCCCGGATGACCAGCGGCACCGCGGCCGTCATCCTGGTCTCGATGAACCCCGGCGCGACCGCGTTCACCGTGGCGCGGCCCTCGACCCGCCGCGACAGGGAGTCCACCATGCCGATCACGCCCGCCTTGGTGGTGGCGTAGTTGGTCTGGCCGACGTTCCCGGCGATGCCGGCGATGGACGACACGCCGACGATCCGGCCGTTGGGCCGCAGGGCGTCGGCGGCGAGCAGCGTCTCGTTGACCCGCAGCTGCGAGGCGAGGTTCACCGCGACCACCGCGTCCCACCGGTCGGCGTCCATCCGCCCGAGCGTGCGGTCGCGGGTGATGCCCGCGTTGTGCACCACGACGTCCACGCCGCCGTGCCGCTGGGAGAGGTGGTCCACGATCCGCGCGGGCGCGTCCGCCGCGGTGATGTCGAGCTGGAGCGCCGTCCCGCCCACCCGGTTGGCCACCGCGGACAGCTCGTCGCCCTGCGCGGGCACGTCCAGGCACACGACGGTCGCGCCGTCCCGCGCCAGCACCTCGGCGATCGCCGCGCCGATGCCCCGCGCCGCGCCGGTGACCAGCGCGACCTTCCCGGCCAGCGGCCGGTCCCAGTCCGCCGGGGCCGCCACGTCGGCCGGACCGATCCGCACCACCTGGCCGGACACGTACGCCGACCGCCCGGAGAGCAGGAACCGCAGCGTCGACTCGACCGCGCCCTCCGCGCCCGGCGCGACGTGCACCAGCTGGGCCGTGGCGCCCCGCTTCAGCTCCTTGCCGACGCTGCGCGTGAACCCTTCCAGCGCGCGCTGCGCGACCTGCGACTCCGCCTGCTCGGGCGGTGTGCCGAGCACGACCACCCGGCCGCACGGCGCGAGCGACCGGATCACCGGGTGGAAGAACCCGTGCAGCTCGCGCAACCGCTCGACCGAGTCGATGCCGGACGCGTCGAACACCAGCGCGCCGTACCGGACCCCGTCGGCCGGGGCGGTCAGCACGTCCAGGCCCATCGACTTCGCCACCCCGCCCGCGGCGTCGGCGAGCCGGCCGCCGTCGCCACCGCCGAGCAGCACGGGACCGTCGAGCGGGGGCTTGCCGGGCGAGTGGCGGCGCAGCGGGTGCGGATCGGGCAGGCCGAGCCTGCCGACGACGAACCGCCCGATGCCGGACCTGGCGAACGACTGGTATCGATCCATGCGGACATCACACTCCCTACTCGGTAGTAAGTCTACTGATGAGTAGCTAACATTGACCCCGACCCCGGCCACCACCCTGGAGGACGACATGGCCCGAGTAGCCATCCTCGGCGGCAACCGCATCCCGTTCGCCCGCTCGAACGGCCCCTACGCCACGGCGTCGAACCAGGACATGCTCACCGCCACGCTCGACGGCCTGGTGAGCCGGTTCGGCCTGCAGGGCGAACGGCTCGGCGAGGTGGTCGCGGGGGCGGTGCTCAAGCACAGCCGCGACTTCAACCTGGTGCGCGAGGCCGTGCTGGGCAGCAGGCTGTCCGCCGAAACGCCCGCGTACGACGTGCAGCAGGCGTGCGGCACCGGCCTGCAGGCCGTGATCGCGGTGGCGAACAAGATCGCGCTCGGCCAGATCGAGGTCGGCGTCGCGGGCGGCGTGGACACCACGAGCGACGCGCCGATCGGCGTGAACGAGGACCTGCGCGGCGTGCTGCTGGAGTTCAACCGGGCCCGCACCGCGGGCGCGAGGCTCAAGGCGGCGCTGAAGCTGCGGCCCAAGCACGTCGTGCCGGACGTCCCGCGCAACGGCGAGCCGCGCACCGGCCTGTCGATGGGCGAGCACGCGGCGATCACCGCCCGCGAGTGGGGCATCGGGCGCGAGGAGCAGGACGAGCTGGCCGCCGCCAGCCACCGCAACCTCGCCGCCGCCTACGAGCGCGGGTTCTTCGACGACCTGGTCACGCCGTACCTGGGGCTGACCCGCGACCAGAACCTGCGGCCGGACTCGTCGGTGGAGAAGCTGGCGCGGTTGAAGCCGGTGTTCGGCCGGGGCGAGGGCGCGACCATGACGGCGGGCAACTCCACGCCGCTCAGCGACGGCGCGTCGGCCGTGCTGCTGGCGTCGGAGGAGTGGGCGGCGGCGCGGAACCTGCCCGTGCTGGCCTACCTCACGTTCACCGAGACCGCGGCGGTCGACTACGTGCACGGCGGCGAGGGGCTGCTGATGGCCCCCGCGTACGCGGTGCCGCGGATGCTCGCGCGAGCCGGGCTGACCCTGCAGGACTTCGACTTCTACGAGATCCACGAGGCGTTCGCGTCGCAGGTGCTGGCGACGTTGAAGGCGTGGGAGGACGCGGACTTCTGCAAGGGCCGGCTGGGGCTCGACGCGCCGCTGGGCGCGATCGACCGGTCGAAGCTGAACGTCAACGGCTCGTCGCTGGCCGCCGGGCACCCGTTCGCCGCCACCGGCGCGCGGATCGTGGCGACGCTGGCGAAGCTGCTGGCGGAGCGCGGCTCGGGCGGGGGGCTCATCTCGATCTGTGCGGCGGGTGGTCAGGGGGTTACGGCGATCGTGGAGCGTTAGCACGCTTGTTACTCCGAACGGGTGTTAGAGGTAACACAACGCGTTCCCGTTCCGCTTCCTAGGCATGAACCACTCACGGCTCTTCGCCGCAGTCGTGCTGGTGGCGGCGTCCTGTGCTGCCTGCGGGGATTCGCCTCGTGAAGCCACCACCGTCCGCATCGGCGTCACCGCGTCGGCCAACGAGCCCCGGGTAGCGCTCACCAAGACGGTCGTCGACCGGTTGGCCGAAGCCGTCGACCGGGGCGTGACCCGGGTCGTGGTGTACCGGCAGGGTGACGCCTCCGGCAGCGCGTACTTCGACGAGGACTTCACCGTCCGCGACGGCAACGACCTGGAGACCGACGCGGCGGCGCGCGAGCTGGGCTTCGAGCAGAACCTGAACCGCCTCGCCGGCCGGCTCAGCGAGCTGGGTGGCACCAGCGAGGACCTCGACCCGCTGTCCGTGCTCGCGGACATGGCCACCGCCGCCGGCCCGGCCGTGCTGGTGCTGCAGAGCAGCGGGCTGCAGACGACCGACCCGATCGACCTGACCCGGCTGGGGCTCGACTTCGACATCGCGTCGGTGGTGGCGTCGGTGCCGGACGACGCGCTGCCCGAGCTGACCGGCAAGGACGTCATCTTCTCCGGGCTCGGCCAGGCGGTGGGCGACCAGCCGCCGCTGCCGCCCGCCGCGCACGACGCGCTGGTCGAGCTGTGGCTCGGCATCTGCGCCAAGTTCGGCGCCAAGAGCTGCACGAACGACCCCGAGCCGGTGCCCGGCGGCGCGTCGATCGGCCGCGCCGACGTGCCGGTGGTGGACATCGGCGAGGTCGTGCACCAGGACGCGTTGGTGCACCTGCCCAACTCCGTGCTGTTCAAGGCGGGCAGCGACGAACTCGCGGCGGGCGCGCGCGAGGTGCTGGAGGAGGTGGCGCGGAAGTTCGACAACCGCACCACCGCGCGGGTCATCGCCCGCACGGCCAGCTCGGCGTCGCCGGAGGCCGCGATCGACCTGACCCAGCGGCGCGGCCGGCGGGTCGTGTCGGCGCTGACCGAGCTGGGCGTGAGCCGGGCGGCGTTCACCGAGGTAGTGGGCGCGGGCTTCACCTCGCCGCTGGCCGTGGACCTCGACCGCGCCGGCGACCTGATCCCGGCCGCCGCCGCCCGCAACCGCTCCGTCGTGGTCGAACTGGTCGAACCGAAAACCAGCAGCTGACCCGCGTGTCCTACGTCCAGAACGCGCGTGTCCTACGTTCAGAACGCGTGAGTCCCACGTTCAGGACCCCTGAATTCAACGCTCAGGACGTGCCCGGTCAGTCCAGGAGCGTCCACGAGGCGGTGCAGCGGACCGTCACGGCGATCCGCTGCGCCTCCAGGTTGAGCTGGTCCATCTGCGGCGGCACGCCCGGCGCGCCGCCGCCGTACCCGGCCGCCATCGCCCGGTGCGACTCGACCGCCCACGCCTCGGCGTCGCCGTCGGTCAACCGCTGGAGCGGCCCCAGCCGCGCGCCGAGCGCCTCGGCATAGCCCTCGGCACGGCGACGCGCGTCCGCCACGGCCTCGCGCTGCGCCTCCCGGACGGCGTCCGCGTCGTCCTTGAGCTGCCACGACGGCCCGTTCAGCCAGGTCGGCTCCGCGGTCACGAGCGCGCCCAGCAGGTCGTCCAGGCCCGTCACGTCGTCGACCCGCACGACGTAGTTCTGCACCGCACGGCTGCCGGATCGACGCCTGCCGTCCCAGTTGTCGTGCACGGCGAGCTGCCGCGACCGCACCTCGACCCCCGGCCGCTCGAACGCGGGCTCCACGGCGGCGACCCGCGCCGTCAGCCGGTCCACCGCCTCGTTGCGCGTCGAGCCCGTCGTCTCGAAGCTGACCTGCACCTCGGCGCGGTCGGCGGTCCGCTCGACCTTGCCGACGCCCTTCGTCACCACCTCAGCCATGCCACGACGCTACCGGCGATGTCACTCGATAGCGCTCTATAGGTCCATCACTAGAGTGACGAATACCCGGCGACACGGCTCGAGTATTGGATCGGCCGTAGACACCTCGATACCGTCCGAGGATGGACCCGGTGCGCAACCCGTTCGCCCCCGGCGCCGGCCAGCGGCCGCCCGAGCTGGCGGGGCGCGACAAGGAGCTGGGCGCGTTCGAGGTCGTCCTCGAACGGGTGGCGCGCGGCCGGCCGGAACGCAGCCTCGTGCTGACCGGGCTGCGCGGCGTGGGCAAGACCGTGCTGCTGGGCGAGCTGCGGTCGATGGCGATGAAGCGCGGCTGGGGCGCCGGGAAGGTCGAGGCACGCCCGGAGGCCGGTCTGCGCCGCCCGTTGTCGGCGGCGTTGCACCGGGCGATCCGGGACCTGGCCGTGCGGCACCGCGCGCCCGACCGGGTGGAGGCCGTCCTCGGCGTGCTCAAGGCGTTCGCGCTGCGGGCCAACCCGGACGACGCGAAGCTGCGCGACCGGTGGCAGCCGGGCATCGACGTGCCCGCGGCCGTCGGCCGGGCCGACTCCGGGGACATCGAGATCGACCTGGTGGAGCTGTTCACCGAGGTCGCGGAGCTGGCGCAGGACGTCGGCACGGGCGTCGCGCTGCTGATCGACGAGATGCAGGACGTGCCGGCGGACGACATCTCTGCCCTGTGCGCGGCGTGCCACGAGCTGTCGCAGTCGGGCGCGCCGCTGGTCGTGGTGGGCGCGGGGCTGCCGCACCTGCCGGCGGTGCTGTCGGCGTCGAAGTCGTACTCGGAGCGGCTGTTCCGGTACGTGCGGATCGACCGGCTCTCGCGGGCCGACGCCGACCGCGCGGTGCTCGCGCCGATCGACCGCGAGGAGGCGGGCATCGAGCCGGAGGCGTTGGACGCGTTGTTCGACGCCTCGGGCGGTTACCCGTACTTCATCCAGGCGTACGGCAAGGCGGCGTGGGACGCGGCGCCCGCCGACCCGATCACGGCGACGGACGTGGCGGTGGCCGCGCCCGAGGCGGACGCCGAGCTGGCGGTCGGGTTCTTCGGGTCGCGGTACGAGCGTGCGACGCCCGCCGAGCGCGAGTACCTGCGGTCGATGGCGGAGCTGACCGACGGCAAGGACGCGGGCGTGAACACCGCGCAGGTGGCCGAGCACCTGGGCCGCAAGCCGTCGTCGCTGTCGCCCGCCCGGGACAGCCTGATCAAGAAGGGGCTCGTGTACTCGGCGGAACGCGGGCAGATCGCGTTCACCGTGCCGCACTTCGGCCGCTTCCTCCTCGGTCGTGAGGACTGACCTGCGGTT
Source organism: Actinosynnema sp. NPDC059335 (assembly GCF_042752395.1). Lineage (NCBI taxonomy): Bacteria > Bacillati > Actinomycetota > Actinomycetes > Pseudonocardiales > Pseudonocardiaceae > Actinosynnema > Actinosynnema sp. NPDC059335. Next base: position 58,783 of record NZ_JBHYXZ010000006.1, read on the forward strand.
TCGGCTCGCTCCGGTGGTATTCGGCTGTCTAGCGCCCACGCTAGGGAGCCGGCGTCCGCGCGTCCTGTCGAGCGGGTGTACGTCAGGCGAATCGTCGGGAGCTACGGCGTTACGGCCGACGATTCATCGGCATGTGGGGCACCTCACCGGATAATCGGGTGCTTCCGCGCCTGCGAGGGTGCATACTTGAGGCACACCACCGAGAGACCGTTGAGAGGGATGAACCCCCGATGAACTTCACTGCGAAGCTCCGCGCTCGTCGTGTCGAGGCTCGCAACCGCAAGGCCGTCGCCCGCGCGATCGACATGGCGCCCACCCCGGCCATGCGGCACGAGCTGATGGCGATCGCCCAGGCTCAGGTGACCACCCTCCGCTGACGAGGGTCCTTCCTCCGGCGCGCGTGACGACCACCCGATCGACACCGGGTGTGCGCCCCGTCGTCCGCGTACTGGCGAAGGGGGAAATGACCCGGCCCTGCCGCACCTCCCGCGCGGCAGGGCCGAGTCATGTCGAAAACGTGATTCGTGTCACACCCTTTAGTGGATGTAACGGTCCCCGATCGTGTATCGATGTTTCAGGTGACCCCGCGGTGCTGTCGGACCCCCGACCTGGCAGCACCGCGGGGTTTCCCATGTCCGGCTACTTGGCCGTGGCCGAGCCGTTCCAGGTGTCATCCGACGTGCGGCGGGCGCGCCTGATCATCACAACAATCTCCCCCTGCGTGTTCATGCTTGTCCCCCAATGGACCACTCCATGGTGCCATCGGGGGACGACGGTTTCATCAGAGTTTGCTGAGAGCATGGGGCGATGACGCTCCCGCTCCTCGTCGTGGACGCGGCCAACGTCGTCGGCTCCGTCCCGGACGGCTGGTGGCGCGACCGCGCCGGCGCCGCCGCCCGGCTGCGGGACGACCTCGTGGACGTGGCGCGGCACGGCCTGCCGTCGCTGCCCGGCCCGCTGGAGGTCGTCCTCGTGGTCGAGGGCAGGGCGCGCCACGTCGAGCCGGTGCCCGGCGTCCACGTCGTCCCGGCCGCGGGCTCCGGCGACGACGCGATCGTGGACGTGGTCCGCGCCAACCCGCCGGACCGCCCGTGCACCGTGATCACCGCCGACCGCGCCCTGCGCGCCCGCGTGGAAGCCCTGAACGCCACCGTCCTCGGCCCGCGCACGGTCCGTCGCCCACATGGTGGACGCTGAAATAGACCAGCGTGGACATCGTGTTGACTCCCGGCGTGACGACCGCTCAACGCCGCCGTGCCCGTGTCCGCGCCCCCGAACTGGTCGGCCGCGGCTGGCTCAACACCGGTGGGCAGGACATCGCGCTCAAAGACCTGCGCGGCAAGGTGGTCCTGCTCGACTTCTGGTCCTTCTGCTGCATCAACTGCCTGCACGTGCTGGACGAGCTGCGGCCGCTCGAAGCCGAGTTCGCCGACGTCCTGGTCACGATCGGCGTGCACTCGCCCAAGTTCGTCCACGAGGCGGAGCCCGCGGCGCTGGAGGCGGCCGTCGAGCGGTACGCGGTGGAGCACCCCGTGCTGGACGACCCCGAGCTGACCACCTGGCGGAACTACGCCGTGAAGGCGTGGCCGACGCTCGTCCTGGTCGACCCGGAGGGCTACGTCGTGCACGTCGCCGCGGGCGAGGGCCACCTCGACGCGTTGCGCCAGATCGTGTCCGAGGTCGTCGCCGAGCACGACGCCAAGGGCACCCTGCACCGCGGCGACGGCCCCTACGTCGCGCCGCCGCCCCGCGAGACCGAGCTGCGCTTCCCCGCGAAAGCCGTCCTGACCGGCGACAACACCCTGCTGGTCAGCGACTCCGCGCACCACGGCCTGGTCGAGCTGGAACTCGACGGCGAGACCGTGATCCGCCGCATCGGCACCGGCGAGCGCGGCCGCCGCGACGGCCTGGAGCCCACCTTCTCCGAACCGGCCGGCATCGCGCTGCTGCCCGCCGACGTCGCCGCCCGCGTCGGCTACCACGCCGTCGTCGCCGACACCGTCAACCACCTGCTGCGCGGCGTGAACCTCGACACCGGCGAGGTCACCACGGTCGCCGGCACCGGCGAGCAGTGGCGCGACGGCGAGACCGACGGCCCGGCCGACGCGATCCCGCTCACCAGCCCGTGGGACGTCGCCTGGTGGGAACCGGCGGGCGGCGTGGCCGTCGCCATGGCGGGCAACCACACGCTCGGCCTGTTCAAGCCGCTGGAACGCCGCGTCGAACGCCTCGCGGGCACCACCGTCGAGGGCCTGCACGACGGCCCGGCGACCGAGGCGTTCTTCGCCCAGACCTCCGGCCTGGCCGCCGACGGCGACCGGCTCTGGCTGGTCGACTCCGAGACCTCCGCGCTGCGCTGGCTCGACGCCGACCGCACCGTGCACACCGCCGTCGGCAAGGGCCTGTTCGACTTCGGCCACCGCGACGGCCCCGCCGACCAGGCGCTGTTCCAGCACCCGCTGGGCGTGACCGTCCTGCCCGGCGGCCAGGTCGCGATCTCCGACACCTACAACGGCGCGATCCGCCGCTACGACCCGGCGACCGGCGAGGTGTCCACCCTGGCCACGGACATCGCCGAGCCGTCGGACGCGGTCCTGGTCGACGGCGAGCTGGTGGTCGTGGCCTCCGCCGCGCACCGCCTGGAACGGCCGGTCGCGCCGGGCGCCCGACTGGTCAGCGGCGAGGCGCACCAGGTGCGCCGGCCGCCGTCGGTGCTCGCGCCGGGCGAGGTGGAGCTGGCCGTCGTGTTCACGCCGCCGACCGGCCAGAAGCTGGACGACCGGTTCGGCCCGTCCACCCGCCTGGAGATCACCAGCTCCCCGCCGGAGCTGCTGGAGTCGGGCGCGGGCGTCGGCACGGACCTCGTCCGCGCGCTGCGCATCGCCGAAGGTTTCACCGAGGGCGTGCTGCACGTCGTCGCGCAGGCCGCGAGCTGCACGGACGACCCGGCCGTCGAACACCCGGTGTGCAAGCTGGCCCGACAGGACTGGGGCGTGCCGATCAGGGTCGAGCGGGACGGTCCCCGGCGGCTACCCCTGATGATGGGTGGCCTCGACGAAAGCATCTAGACTCTGCTGGTGCCCGATGTCAAGCTCGAGATCCAGATGCTGCACGACCGCGTGATGGTGCGGATCTCGCCGGAGGAAGGCGAACGCCGCAGCAGCGGTGGCATCCTGATCCCGGCGACCGCCCAGATGGCGAAGCGCCTGGCCTGGGGAGAGGTGCTGGGGGTCGGCACCCACGTGCGGCACGTCAAGGTCGGCGACCGGGTCCTGTTCAACCCGGAGGACCAGTTCGAGGTCGAGGTGCAGGGCCACACCTACCTCGTCATGCGGGAACGGGACGTGCACGCCACCGCGACCGAGCGGACGGAGCACGGGACCGGTCTCTACCTGTGACGACGAGACTGGTGAACGACCCGAACGTGATCGACGCGTGACGACCGTCGGGTAAGCAGTCCCAGGACCTTGCGAGAGGCAAGAGGGGGAGCGGTGCCGGAGAACCAACGACCGGAGTACGACGCTGAGCGGACCAAGGCCATGGAGCCCGTCCGCCCGTCGGGCACCGCTTCGGAACGCACGACGCAGATCGCCGCGAACTCGGTGCAGGACGCCGCGTGGCCGCAGGAGGAGCCGGACGCGGAGCCGGACGCCTCGGCCACGGTGCGCAACGTGACGCCCCCATCGGGTGGTTCCGACAACGCGGCGTCCCCCTCGGGCGTCTCTAGCCACGTGACGCAGCAACACCCGACGCGCGACGCGCGGCAGAACCCGCCGGGCCGGGACGGGGACGCCACTCAGGCGATCACGCCGCCCGGCGAGCCGACGCGCGCCTTCCCGCCCCCGCTCGCGGCCGAGCGGACGCAGATGATCAACACCCCGCCCGGCGGCTTCGACCGGCCCCCGTCGCCCTCCGAGGCGACCACGGTCTTCTCCACCCCGGTGTCGGCGCCGGAACCGGAGCCGCGCGAGGCCACCATCTACGGCCCCGTGATGGTCGACGGCGACCCGGAGGCGGACGAGGCCCAGGCGCGCCGCAAGCGGTTGCGCAAGGGCGGCCTGATCGCCGCCGCCGTGCTCGGCGTGCTGGTCGTCCTCTACGGCCTGGACCTGGTCGTCTCCGGCGGCAACGTGCCGCGCGGCGTGACCGTGGCGGGCGTGGACGTCGGCGGCCTGAGCCACCCCGAGGCCGAGCAGAAGCTGCGCGACGAGCTGGGCCCGCGCCTGGCCTCGCCGGTGAAGGCCCGCGCGGGCGACGTCGAGACCGAGGTCGACCCCGCGGCCGCCGGCCTGGAGCTGGACTGGGCCGCCACCCTGGACCGGGCCGGCAGCCAGCCGCTGTCCCCGATCACCCGCGTGACCTCCTTCTTCACCAGCCGCGAGGTCGGCTTCGCCACCCGCAGCGACGCGGCCAAGCTCACCGCCGCGCTGGAGGGCATGCGCGCCCGGACCGACCACGAGCCCGCCGAGGGCACGATCCGCTTCGAGGGCGCGACGCCGGTCGCGGTCGAGCCGAAGCAGGGCCAGAAGCTCGACCTGGCCGGCGCGTCGGAGAAGCTGCTCGCCGACTGGGCCGACGGCGGCACGGTCGAGCTGCCCGTGGCCACCACGCCGGTCAAGACGACCAAGGAGGGCGTGCAGAAGGCGCTGGAGGAGGTCGCCAAGCCGGCCACCGCCGCGCCGCTGATCATCCAGGGCGAGGGCAAGGACGCGACGCTCACGCCTGAGCAGCTGGCCACCGTGCTCGTGTTCGAGCCCGCCGACGACGGCGGCCTGACCGCGAAGGTCGACAACGCCAAGGTCGTCGAGCACGCCGGCCCGCAGCTCAAGGAGACCGAGAAGGAGGGCAAGGACGCCCAGATCGTGTTCGAGGGCGGCCGGCCGGTGGTGAAGGAGTCGGTCGACGGCCTCGGCATCGACTGGGACAAGTCCCTGGCCACGGCGCTCGACGTGCTCAAGCGCTCGGACCAGCGCTCGATCAAGGCCGAGTACAAGCACACGCCCGCGAAGGTGACCACCGAGCAGGCGAACAAGATGGGCATCAAGGAGGTCATCGGCGAGTTCCAGACCGGTGGCTTCGTGGCCGCGTCCGGCACCAACATCCGCGTCGTCGCCGAGAAGGTCAACGGCGCGATCGTGAAGCCGGGCGAGACGTTCAGCCTCAACGCCTACACCGGTCCGCGCGGCACCGCGCAGGGCTACGTCGAGGCGGGCATCATCGAGAACGGCGTGCCCGGCAAGGCGGTCGGCGGCGGCATCTCGCAGTTCGCCACCACGCTCTACAACGCCGCCTACCACGCGGGCATGAAGGACGCCGGGCACAAGGAGCACAGCTACTGGATCTCGCGGTACCCGAAGGGGCGCGAGGCCACGGTGTTCATGGACTCGGCGGGCAACAGCCTGATCGACATCAAGTTCACCAACCCGGACGACACCGGCGTGGCGATCCAGACGATCTGGACCCCGTCCACGATCAAGATCGTGCTGTGGGGCACCAAGAACTACGACGTGACCGGGTCGACCAGCGCCGAGTTCAACCACACGCAGCCGCAGGAGCGCCGGATCGACAAGCCGGGCTGCCAGGAGAGCCCCGGCGCGCCGGGCTTCTCGGTCACCGACACCCGCACGATCACCGACCGGCGCACCGGCCAGACGCGCCAGGAGACCCGGACGGTCCGGTACGACCCCCAGTTCAAGATCATCTGTGAGCCGCCGCCGCCGGGCAGCTGACCCCGCGAGCGCGGTTCGTGGCGGCCACGACCGGGTATCACCCGATCGTGGCTACCACGGGGCAAGAGGTGCGCAGACATCCGGCCGTGCAGGTGCTCGGGCGGGCCGGGATGGTGTGTTACGGGCTCGTCCACGTGCTCTTGGCGGCGTTGACGGCCCAGGTGGTCCTCGGTGACACCGGGGAGCGGACGGACCAGAAGGGCGCGGTCGCGACCCTGGCCCAGACGTCGATCGGGCCGGTCCTGCTGTGGGTGCTCGCGATCGGCCTGTTCGCGTTCGCGGTGTGGCAGCTCAGCATGGCCGTGTCCGGGTACGGGTGGGTGACGAAGAAGCGCAAGCGCGTCTACCGCAGGTGCGGCTCGGTCGGCCGCGCCGTCACCGGCACGGCCATCGGCATCGCGGCGATCGGCTACGCCACCGGGTCGTCGCAGAGCAGCTCGACCGAGCAGTCCCAGACGTGGACCGCGCGCCTGCTCGCGCTGCCGTTCGGGCAGGTGCTCGTGGGCGCGGTGGCGTTGTTCGTGCTGGGCCTCGGCGTGGCGGTGGCGCGCAAGGGCGTGAAGAAGTCGTTCGAGGACGACCTGGACATGTCGGAGCTGCCCCCGGCCACCCGCATGTGGGTCGAGCGGCTGGGTCGGATCGGGTGGATCGGCAAGGGCGCGGCGTACTTCCTGATCGGGGTGCTGCTCGCGTTCGCCGCGGTCAACGCCGACCCGAGCGAGTCGGGCGGGTTGGACAAGGCGTTGCACACGCTGGCCGCCCAGCCGTACGGGCTGGTCGCGCTGGCCGTGATCGCGGTCGGTTTCCTGGGCTTCGGCGCGTACTGCTTCGCCGCGGCGAAGGCGCACAAGGGCTGACGCGCCGGAGTTCACCCGAAAAGGGTGGGTGGCTCGGCCGTTGGCCGGGCGCGGTCGGCGGCACGATCGGTGACGTGGACCACGGTGGCAGGGGTGTCGAGCGGGCGGCGCACGCCGGCGGGCGGGTCGGGCCCGACCCGGCGTCGCTGGTCCGCCGTGCCGCCGACGCGGAGGCGACCGGCCTGGGCGGCGACCCGTGGCGGGCGCGTGACCTGTTCGCCGGGATGCTGCTCGACCACGACCGGGTGTTCGGGCCGGGTCACCCGGTGACGTTGGGCGTCCTCGGGCGGCTGGGCCACTGGGCCGGGCGCGTGGAGGACTTCGCCACGTCCCGGGCGGCGTACGAGGACCTGTACCGGCGGCGGTGCGCGGTGCAGGGCGAGGAGCACGAGGCGACGCTGGACGCGTTGGCCCGGCTGGCGGAGGCGACCGGTCACGCCGGCGACCCGCTGGCCGCGTGCGACCTGCACGTGCGGTTGCTGGCGCGGCTGCGGCGGCAGCGGGGGCCTACGCACCGGGAGACGTTGGAGGCGATGAGCCGGTTGGCGCAGTGGCTGGCGTGCACCGGTCGGGCGGCGCGGGCGCGGGACCTGTTCGCCGAGCTGGCGCTGTCGCTGGTCGGCACGCCCGGCGAGGCGTCCGACTTCGCGCGCGAGTCGCTCGCGTACTGGCAGCGGCGGGTGGGGCAGGAGCGGCGGCTCTTCCACCTCGACGTGCGGGAGCGACGCCCGGTCACCTCGTGACCGCCCACCGAACGCAAAAGCAGGGGTCCCCGCCCAGGGGACCCCTGCTTTTATTCTGCCTCAAGGGTCTGACAATTCCCGGTGGTCGACCGGGGTCAGAACGCGGCTTCGTCCACGTCCATCAGGGAGTTGTCGGTCGCCTCGGTGATCTTGCGGCGGGCGGTCAGCTCCGGCAGCACGGACTTCGCGAAGAACGACGCCACCGCGACCTTGCCCTCGTAGAACGCCTTGTCCTTGGCCGACACCTGGCCGGCCAGCTTGGCCAGCGCCACCTCGGCCTGGCGCAGCAGCAGCCAGCCGACGAGCACGTCGCCCGCGGTCATGAGGAGGCGGACGGTGTTCTGGCCCACCTTGTAGAGGTTGCGGACGTCCTCCTGCGAGCCGGTCAGGAAGCCGACCATCGCGCCGAGCATGCCCTGGAGGTCTTCGAGCGCCTGCTTGAGCAGCGCCCGCTCCTCCTTGAGCCGCCCGTTGCCGCCCTCGTTGTCCAGGAACTTCTGGATCTCGCCGTTGAGGAAGCCGAGCGCCTGGCCCTTGTCGCGGATGATCTTGCGGAAGAAGAAGTCCAGCGACTGGATGGCCGTGGTGCCCTCGTACAGGGAGTCGATCTTCGAGTCGCGGATGTACTGCTCGATCGGGTAGTCCTGCAGGAAGCCGGAGCCGCCCAGGGTCTGCAGCGACTGGGCGAGCTGCTCGTACGCCCGCTCCGAGCCGACGCCCTTGACGATCGGCAGCAGCAGGTCGTTGACCTTCTCCGCCAGCTCCTTGTCGGGCCCGCCCAGCGCGATGCGGTCCTGCTGCGTCGCGGTGTAGAGGTAGACCGCGCGCAGGCCCTCCGCGTACGCCTTCTGCAGCATCAGGCTGCGGCGCACGTCCGGGTGGTGGGTGATGGTGACGCGCGGCGCGGTCTTGTCCGTCATCCGGGTCAGGTCGGCGCTCTGCACCCGCTCCTTGGCGTAGGCCAGGGCGTTGAGGTAGCCGGTGGACAGGGTGCCGATGGCCTTCGTGCCGACCATCATCCGGGCGTACTCGATGACCTGGAACATCTGCGCGATGCCGTCGTGCACCTCGCCGAGCAGCCAGCCCTTGGCCGGGACGCCGTGCTGGCCGAACGTCAGCTCGCACGTGGTGGAGACCTTGAGGCCCATCTTGTGCTCGACGTTGGTCACGAAGGCGCCGTTGCGCTCGCCCGTCGACTCGCCGGTCTCCGGGTCGAAGTGCCACTTCGGCACGAGGAACAGCGACAGGCCCTTGGTGCCGGGCTTCGGCTCGATGCCGGGGCCCTCGGGGCGGGCCAGCACCAGGTGCATGATGTTCTCGGTCATGTCCTGGTCGGCCGACGTGATGAACCGCTTCACGCCCTCGATGTGCCAGGTGCCGTCGTCCTGCAGCGTGGCCTTCGTGCGGCCCGCGCCGACGTCGGAACCGGCGTCCGGCTCGGTCAGCACCATGGTGGCGCCCCAGCCGCGCTCGATCATCAGCTCGGCCCAGCGCTTCTGCTGCTCGGTGCCGTTGCGGTAGACGACCGAGGCGAAGTTCGGGCCCGCCAGGTACATGTAGATCGCCGGGTTCGCGCCCAGGATCAGCTCGGAAGCCGCCCACTGGACCGACGGCGGGATGCCGAAGCCGCCCAGCTCGTTCGGCAGCGACAGCCGGTACCACTCACCGTCCCAGATGGCCCGGTAGGACTTCTTGAACGATTCGGGCAGCGTGGCCGAGTGGGTCTTCGGGTCGAAGACCGGCGGGTTGCGGTCGGCGTCGGCGAAGGACTCCGCCAGCGGCCCGACCGCCAGGTTGTTCAGCTCGGCAAGCACGCCGCGCGCCGTGTCCTCGTCGGACTGCTCGAACGGCCCCGTGCCGAGGTGGTCCTGCACGTTGAAGACCTCGAACAGGTTGAACTCGAGGTCCCGGACGTTGCTCTTGTAGTGACCCATCTCGTCGCTCACTCCATGCTGGTCGGGGCGGTCCCCCCTACTGACCGGTAACAACAGGGTATTACCTGTCAGTAACCCGGGCAAGGCCGACCATCGGGGTTGTGGCGAACCAGACCTGCTTCGCCTGGTCTCCCCTATAGTCGGCCGGTGCCGTCCGGGCCCGACGTCAACCGAGTGGAGAACGCCGTCATCGGCGGTCATGCCATCCAGGTCGGTCACGTCCACGGCGACTTCGTGGTGGCGAAGGCCGACGGCGTCGTGAGTCGCCACATCGAGGTCCCCGTTCTGGAGGCGGACCCGGTGTTGTTGGGCGTGCACCGGCCGATCAGCGTGGGTTCGGACCCCTCGATGCCCCGTTACGTGCCGCGCGATGTCGACCTCCGACTGCGCGCGCTGATCGCCGGCGCGGCCGAGCGCGGTGGGTTCATCCTGCTGGTCGGCGGCTCGTCGGTGGGCAAGACGCGGTCGTTGTTCGAGGCGGTCAGGGAAGTCGTGCCCGACCGGTCGCTGGTCCAGCCGGCGACCGCGCAGGGGCTGGACGCGTTCGACCGGGTCGTCCTCTGGTTGGACGAGCTCCAGTCCCACCTCGACGGCGAGCACGGCCTGAGCGCACCGGTGGTGCGTGGCCTGCTGGCCAGGAAGACGATCATCGTGGCGACGCTGTGGCCCGACTACTACGCCGCCTACACCGAGCACGACAGGTCCGTCGGGGACCGGTACGCGGTTGAGCGGGATCTGCTCAAACTGGCCGAAGTCGTGCACGTGGGCGCGGCGTTCACCGACGCCGAACGCACGCGTGCGGAAACCACCGCCGCACAGGACGAGCGGCTGCGCATCGCCCTGGCGTCGCGGGACTTCGGCTTGACACAGGTGCTGGCCGCCGCCCCACAACTCGTACACCGGTGGGAGAGCGCGGACCCGTACGCACGGGCCGTCATGACCGCCGCCCTCGACGCCACGAGGCTGGGAGCACGCTCCGCCCTCACCGCCGACTTCCTCGAAGCTGCGGCATCCGGGTACTGCACACCGGCGGAGCGCGCCTCCGCGCCGGCGGACTGGTTCCGGCGGGCGCTCGACTACGCGACCAAGCGCCAGCTCGGCGCGACCGCGCCGCTGGTGGCCGTAGGCGAGGCGATGGGTGTCGTCGACGGCTACCGGGTCGCCGACTACCTCCTGCAGCACGCCGATCGGACACGCCGCGCGACCGCGCCCCCGCGGACGTTCTGGGACGCCTGCGCGTCGCATGTCACCGACGACGGCGACGCGGCCCGGCTCGGCCGCGTGGCCTTGGAGCGGCGTCTCCACGGGTTCGCCCGCACCCTGCTCGACCGAGCCGCGCGGACCGGCCTGCCCTCGGCGATGCACGACCTGGTGGAACTGCACCGCACGACCGGCGACCGGGTCGAGGCCGACGACATGGCCGAGCGGCTCGCCGCCTCGGACCAACCGGATGCCGCGATGTACCGGATGCTCGTGGACGCGTGGGACTTCGACGAGGTGGCCCGCTTGGCCGAGGAGGGCAACGAGCACGCCGTCGGCCACCTCATCGAGTACGGCGATCCCGAGTACGCCATTGTGCTGCTGCTCCAGACCTTCGACCACGAACAGTCGTGGTGTTGGCGCAAGCTGGCCGAACTGTACGAAGAGGTCGGGGAAACGGCCAAGGCCATCACCGCGTACGAGGTCCTCTTGGCGCGCGGCGAGGACGAGGACATCGACGCTCTCGCCGAACTGCTCAAGCAGGAGAGCCGGCTCGACCGACTCCGTGAGCTGACCGACGACGGCTACTTCTGCGCCGCGACCGCCCTCGCCGAGGCATTGGAGGAGAGCGGCGACGTCGGAGGCGCTTTGGGCGTGCTCCACGATTTCGCCGGACTCGGCAACCCCGAGGTCGACTGGGCGCTGGCGAACCTGCTCGCCCGTCGCGGCGACCTGGACGAACTGGTGGCACTGGCCGGGGACGGCGTGGGCAGTGCGGCGGACGAAGCAGCGAAATTGCTGGTCAGCCGCGGTAAGCGGAGTGAGGCGGTCGCGTTGGCGAAGCGGCTCGGCGCAGCGCGCCACCCGGTCGACGTGGCGGCCCTGTCGGGTGACCCGGCGGACGTGGACGAGGTGCGGGCCCTGGCCGACCGGGGCGACGAACGGGCCGCGTGGTTCATGGCCGAGCGGGCGCTGGAGCGGGGCGACCTCGACACGGCGATCCGGTACGCCGAGGTTTCGGCGACTTACGGGATTTCACACGGAATTGCGACTGCGCTGGTCGAGGACGGTCAGGTCGACCGTGCGCTGGACTACCTCCGGTCCGGGGTGGAGGCCGGGGGCAGCGTCTTGTCCTCGATGCTCAACGGCCTGCTCCGTGAGCACGGCCGTGACCGCGAGTTGCGCGCACGGATCAGCGCAGGCGACAAGTGGGCCTGGCTTCCCCTGCACGAACTGCTGGTGGAGCAGGGGCGGGACGAGGAAGCCCGGCGCTTCCGGAAGTTCGGCCTCACCCCGGACGGCGAGATCGCGTCCCGGTGAGCTGCGAAGAGGTTTCGGGGTGCCGGGTCACACCGGGCGGGCGCCCCCGCCGGACAGCAGGCCCGCCTGGTAGGCCAGCGACACGGCGTGCGTCCGGTCCCGGGCGCGGAGTTTGCGCAGGATGTTCTTCACGTGCGTGCGCACGGTCTCCACGGACACGTACAGCTCGTTCGCGACCGCCTGGTTCTCCATGCCGTCGGCGATGAGCTGGAGCACCTCGTACTCCCGGCGGGACAGCGACCGGCGCGAGCCGGCCTCGGCGGCCGGGGTGAAGCCCGCGGCCAGCGGCGCGAGCGTCGGGTCGAGGTAGGTCCCGTCCGCGTGGGTGCGGGTGATGGCGTGCAGCACCTCGCCGATCTGGCCGTCCCGGGGCACGAGCCCGCGCACGCCCGCCGCCAACGCGGCCCGCACGAACTTGGCGGTCCGGTGCGGCTCGCGCACCAGGGACACCACGGCGAGCGTCGAGGAGGCGGCGCCGGTCAGCAACGTGGCCAGGTGGCCCTGCGGGTCGAGGACGGAGTCCACCAGCAGCACGTCCGGCCGCAGGCGCTCGTGCAGCCGCACGGCCGTGTGCAGGTGACCGGTGGCGCCGAGCCAGTGCATGGTCGGCGTGCGCCGGACCACGGCGGCCACGCCCTCGCGGAACAGCGGCACGGGGTCCACCAGCGCGACGCCGGGCCCGGGGGCCGGTGCGGGGGCGCGCCGATCCCCGCCTGGCACGAGCGGGCGCGCGTTGAGACCGGTTCTCATGGTGGTGCGACACGCGCGACGACCAGCCATGACGCGGTTTCCTCGCATTACTTTCCGTGCTTTCGCGGCGTCTCCGCTGGTCACGTACATGAACAAGGGTCACGAGTGTGACTCAATGATCGGTGGCGGTCTTCCGCTCGCCCGCAACGGGCTCGTAAGACGTACGTCACACACCCATGTGGGACGCCGCGCACCGCCGCCGCCCGAAGTACGCGCTGCCACCCCTGGGCCGAGCACTGTGGAGGCCGCATGGAAACCCTCGACTGGGTCGTAGTCGGTGGGTACTTCTTCGTGATGGTGGCGATCGGCTACTGGTCACGGGGGCGGATCAGGAACATCGCCGACTTCTTCACCGCCGGCGGCAAGATGCCCTGGTGGCTGTCGGGCATCTCGCACCACATGTCCGGTTACAGCGCCGTCATGTTCGTGGCCTTCGCCGCCGAGGCGTACCGGCTCGGCCTGACCGTCTACATCTGGTGGGCGCTGACGATCGGCGTCGGTGTCGGCATCGGCGCGTTCCTGTGGGCGGGCACGTGGAACCGGCTGCGCTCCAAGCACGGCGTCAAGTCGCCGCTGGAGTACCTGGCCCGCCGCTACAACGTGCCGACCCAGCAGATCATGGCGTGGGCGGGCGCGGCGCTGAAGGTCGTGGACATCGCGGCCAAGTGGGTCGCGGTGGCGCTGCTGCTCCAGGGGTTCGCGGGCGTGCCGGTGTGGCTCGGCATCGCGCTCGTCGGCGTCGTCACGATGGTGTACTCGGTGCTGGGCGGCCTGTGGGCCGACGCGCTGACCGACTTCGGCCAGTTCGTCATCCAGGGCCTGGCGGGCATCGCCATGTTCGTCGCGGTCGCCGCGCACTTCGGCGGCATCGACTTCATGTGGACCATCTGGGACCAGCTGCCCGAGTCGCACTCCGACCCGCTGTCCGGCCAGTACACGCTGATCTTCTTCATGGCGCTGTTCCTGATCAAGACGCTCGAGTACAACGGCGGCATGTGGAACCTGGCGCAGCGCTACATGGCCGCGCCGTCCGGCGCCGCGGCCAAGCGGTCGGCGCTGCTGTCCAGCGTGCTGTGGCTGCTGTGGCCGCTGGTGCTGTTCTTCCCGATGTGGGCCGCGCCGCTGATCGTGCCGGGCATGGAGGCCAACGCCGAGCAGGCGTACGTCGAGATGGGCAAGGCGATGCTGCCCGCTGGCATGGTCGGCCTGGTGCTGGCGGGCTTCTTCTCGCACACCATGGCGATGGTGTCCTCCGACGCCAACGTGATCTCCGCGGTCATCACCCGGGACATGCTGCCCCGGCTGTGGAAGGGCGTGCGGCGGCTCGGCGAGGCTCAGCAGCTCCGGTTGGCGCGGATCACCACGTTCCTGTTCATCGGCCTGAGCATGACGATCGCGCTGACCGCGGACACCAAGGGCTTCGTGCTCAAGGTGGTGATCGCCCTGGTGGCGGCCACGATGGGCCCGATCGCGATCCCGCTGATGCTGGGCATGCTGCCGTGGTTCCGCAGGGTCGGCCCCACCGCGGCGACGACCTCGGCGATCGGCGGCCTCGTCACGTGGGCCGTGCTGTACGTGCTCCAGCAGAACAAGGTCGAGTTCGTCACCCAGGCGGTGATCGTGTCCTGGCCGCTGCTGGTGTCGCTGGTGCTGTACCTGCTGGTGGGCCTGGTCCTCAAGCCCGAGCCGTCGCCGGAGCGGGACGCGCTGGTCGAGTCGCTGCGGTCCGACCCGGACGAGGAGAAGGTGGCGGCCCGGGCCTGAGTGGGCCGCGTCGCCCTGTGTGCTGGGTCATCTCCGCTGTGCGGGCGCCGTCGTGCGCCCGCACAGTGGTGCCATGGAGGGCTGGCGACCGCGGGACGGGGACGAATCCGCCGCCGGGTGGCGGCTGTGGCTGGCGCTGAGCGGCCGGCTGTGGCCGTCGGCCGAGTGGGACGGCACGCCCGCGGCGGCGGTGGCCGGTCTGCGGTCGGTGCTGGCGGAGTGCGCCGGGATCCGCGGCACGTACCCGGGCGACCAGTCGGCGGCGGTGCTGCGGCTGGTCGACTCGGTGGTGTTCGTGCTGAGCCTGCCGGTGGACCTGTGGCGCGAGGACGGGCTGCCGCTCGACGCCGACCGGGCGGCGTTGCTGCACAGCGACCTCGCCGGCGTGGTCGAGCACGTGGCCGAGGTGCGCGCGGTCCTGGCGCGCGGCGGCGGTTGGGCGGAGCTGGAGGCCAGGTAGACCCGCGTGGGCGACGCCCATGACGCTGTTCTGGGGCGGCCCTACCACCTGACTGTTGGGTGTGTCGTCACACCTCGTCACGGCCGCGCGCCGGACCAGGTAGTGTGCGTGCTAATGATTAGTGCACAAACTGTCGAGGACCCGCTGGCCCTGGAACGGCAGGTCTGCTTCGCGTTGTCCATCGCGTCCAGGAACGTGGTCGCGCTCTACCGGCCGCTGTTGGAACCCATGGGGCTCACCCACCCCCAGTACCTGGTGATGCTGGCGCTGTGGGGGCGCGCGCCGCTGTCGGTGAAGGAGCTGAGCAGGTTGCTGGCCCTGGAGCCCGCCACCCTGTCGCCGCTGCTCAAGCGGCTGGAGGGGATCGGGTACGTGACGCGGTCGCGGGCCGCGGCGGACGAGCGGCAGCTCGCCGTGACGCTGACCGAGGCGGGCGCCGCGCTGCGCGAGCAGGCGCTGGCCATCCCGCCCGCGGTGGTGGAGAAGCTCGGCATGTCGTTGGCCGAGCTGCAGGACCTGCACGCCGTGCTGACCAGGGTGATCGCCGCGACGGAGCGGTCATGAGCGGCCCGTCGCTGCCGCTGCGCGCGTGGTACCTGCTCGGGGGCAGGCTGCCGATGCGCCACCGGGAGTGGGTGTTCCGGCAGGCCACCAAGCCGACGTGGTTGTTCTGGTTCGGCGTGCGGATGTTCCTCCAGGTGCTGCCGCTGACGGTGGTCATCGCGCTCGCACTGGTCCTGGGCCTCGGCTCACCGTGGCCGCTGGCGGTCGCGTGCGGGTCGCTCGGGCTGATCGTGGGCGTGTACTTCGGGGTGTCGTACGCGATCGAGAGCACGGACAACCGGATGACGAAGTACGGCTACCCGGCGGGCGCGGCGGCCGAGGTGCGCAAGGAGCGGTCGCGGCGGGACCAGGAGCGCTACGAGCAGGTGTGGCGTTCGGCGGAAAACCGGTCCTGAGCCGACGCGGCCGTGCCCTAGCGTGCCGTGACGTGGAGTGGCAGGCGGCGGTGGCCGCGGCGTTCGGGCTGGGTGACGTGGTGGAGCCGTGGACGCCCGCCGCGGGCGGTCGTGCGCACCTGGTGTGGCGGCTGCGCACGACCAGGGGCACGTGGGCGGTCAAGCGGCTCAACCGGTCGCGCGAGGACTGGTGGATGCGCGACTACCTGGTGGCCGCGGAGATCCAGCTCCGGGCGCACGCCCGCGGCTTCCCGATGCCGCGCCCGGTGCACCCGCTGGACCCGGTCGCGCCGCTGCTCGCCGACGTGCGCGTCGGCGACCAGGTCCACAGCCACCTCGTGCACGAGTGGCACGAGGGCGTTCCCCCGACCGAGGACGTGTCCGAGTGGGTCGGCGGGATCCTGGCGGCCCTGCACGGCCTTCCCGCCGGCGGGAGGCCCGAGGGGAGGCCGCACCCCGTCGAGGAGTGGCGGGAGTGGCTGGACGAGGCGCCCGGCGACTTCACCGACGCCGTCCGCGCCTACCTGCCGGACATCGCCCGGGCGAGGGAACTCGCCGCCGACACGGGAGGTCTCACGGCCGTCGGCACGCACCGGGACGTGAAGCCGGACAACGTCCTCCGGACCGCCACCGGCCCGTTGCTGCTGGACTGGGACGGCGCGGGCCCGGACTACGCGGAGTGGGAACTCACCCGCGCGGCCCTGCACTTCAGCCGGTTGGGCGAGGACCGGGCGGCGTTCGACCGGGTGATCGAGTCCTATGAGCGCGCGGGCGGCCACCGACCACCGGCGTCGCCGACGTCGTTCGCCGGCCTGCTGCGCACCTACCTGGGCGGCGCGGCGTGGATGGTGTGGCGGGCCCTGGGCCACCGCCCGGTCACCCCACCCGAACGCTCCGCCGCGCACGCGCACGCGCTCGAACTGCTGGCCGACCTGCGCACGTCCCTGGCCCGCCTGGACGACTGGACCGACCGCCTGCGCTGACCACACGACGAAGGCCCAGGTCGAGGTGACCCGGGCCTTCGTCTGTCTGAGCGGGTGACGGGAATCGAACCCGCCTCTACAGCTTGGGAACCCGATCTTGCAGCCCAGGTGGATGTGTTGACCTGCGGCGGAGGCCGGTCCTGTATGACCGGCGTTGACCACTGTTGTCCAGGGGGCTTACAGCACGTGAACAGCACGGTGTACTACGTCGCCGATGCCACTGCTGGGTCTGGTCGGTATGGACCAGCGGGCTGCAACTGAGACTGTCCATGCAACAGATAGCCCGAATGGCGGTTATCTCCGCCCTGGGAGGTGTGATCTAATAAACGATCATTTTTTTCAAGAGATTTTTTTGATGGTCGACTGAGGTTCGGCCGTGGTCAGTACGCTTGCCACCAACGCCGTAAGTACGGTTGAGGCTAGCCAGACCGTTTCCCAGGGGTTTACGGAACCATCCGTACCCGCAAGGACTTGAGACGCGCCAGTGCCCGCGAGCAAGATGCCCACAAGTGACCGCCTCAGTCGGATGTGCACAGCACAAGTGTGCCACGCAAAACTCGTCTTCTCCCAAAGTAGGGCTTCGTGTCATCCCGCCGACCTGGCTCGTCCCAACCACGCGTGTCAAGGGGGCACCTGCCGCCTGCACGGGAGGGTTGGGCTGGGTCTGCCCCTGACGCGTGTCCAGGTCCGCAATGGCCTCCTCCCGCTTGATCCGGGAGTCCACGCCCGAGGTCGCTCCGGTGCCTTTGGTGGCGTACTTGGCGATGTAGCCGGCCACCTGCCGATCCCGCACCACCCCGTCGACGTCGGCCGTCTCGGCCTTGAGCGGCCTGGTCGAGCGTGAGCGCGGCGGCGGCAAGGATGACGATGAAGGAGACGCCGCTGGCGTCCTGGTCCCGGTCGGGTAACCGCACGTGGACAGCACGGTGACGTACTAGCCCGATCATGACGAAGGCCCAGGTCAACCGGCTTACCGGCGCTGACCTGGGCCTTCGTCTGTCTGAGCGGGTGACGGGAATCGAACCCGCCTCTACAGCTTGGGAAGCTGTCGTTCTACCAATGAACTACACCCGCCTGTCGCGCGGCTCCGATCATACACACAGCCGGCCGGCGCGTGGCCAGAGGTCGGCGTGCCGGGGTGGTCGCCTACGCTGTGCCCGTGCTGCTGAGTGACCGCGATCTGCGCAAAGAGGTCGACGCCGGCCGGTTGGTGCTGGAGCCGTTCGACGACGTCATGGTGCAGCCGTCCAGCATCGACGTCCGCCTCGACCGCTTCTTCCGGGTGTTCAACAACACCCGGTACACGCACATCGACCCCTCGGTGCAGCAGGACGACCTCACCTCGGTGGTCGAACCGGCCGACGACGAGCCGTTCGTGCTGCACCCCGGCGAGTTCGTGCTCGGCTCGACGTTCGAGCTGGTCACCCTGCCCGACGACCTGGCGGGGCGGCTGGAGGGCAAGTCGTCGCTCGGTCGCCTCGGCCTGCTCACGCACTCGACGGCGGGGTTCATCGACCCCGGCTTCTCCGGCCACATCACGCTGGAGCTGTCGAACGTCGCGAACCTGCCGATCACCCTCTGGCCCGGCATGAAGATCGGCCAGCTCTGCCTGTTCCGGCTCAGCAGCGCGGCCGAGTTCCCGTACGGGTCGGCCCAGGCGGGGTCGCGCTACCAGGGCCAACGCGGTCCGACGCCGTCCCGCGCGTACCTCAACTTCCACCGCACCGACACGAAGCGCTAGAGCTTCAGGTCCCCGTACCGGGCCAGCACCCGCGACCGCAGCTCCGGGTCGGTCCGCGGCACGGGCTCCAGGAACACCTCGTCCACCTCGGGGTGCGCGGCGCGCAGTTCGGCGTCGATCCGCACGCACGTCCGCTCCAGGTCGGCCGCGCCGAGCGCGTCGTCGAAGTCGAGCCGCGCGCACACCAGCACCCGGTCCGTGCCGACCGCCATCGTCAGCAGGTCCACCACCTGCTCGACCTCCGGCGCGTCGCGCAGGGCCTGCCACACCGCGCGCACCAGCAGCGGGTCGGCCTGCCGGCCGATCAGCAGCCCTCGGTTGGTCGACGCCAACGTGTACGCGGCGAACGCGAGCAGCACGCCGATCGCCAACGACGCCACGCCGTCCCACACCGACGACCCGGTCACGTGGTGCAGCCCGAGCCCGCCGAACGCGAGCAGCAGCCCGACCAGCGCGGCCGAGTCCTCCAGGAACACCGTCTTCACCGTCGGGTCGTCCGACACCCGCAGGAACGCGAGCACCGACCGCCCCTCGGCCCGCGACTCGCGCCGCACCTGCCGCACGGCCTGCGTCCACGACACGGACTCCAGCAGGAACGCGATGGCCAGCACGACGTACCCGACGACGGGGTTGCCCTGCTCCACCGGTTCGCCGAGGACGGTCCGGAACCCCTCGTAGAACGCGAACACCGCGCCCGACACGAAGATCGACACGGCGGCGAGCAGCGACCAGAAGTACCGGTCCTTGCCGTACCCGAACGGGTGCCTGCGGTCCGCGGGCCTGGTCGACCGGCGCAACGCCGTCAGCAGCAAACCTTCGGTGAACGTGTCGGCGACCGAGTGCGCCGCCTCCGCCATCATCGCCGCCGACCCGGTGATCACCCCGGCGATCGCCTTCATCACCGCGATGGCGAAGTTCACCGCCAGGGCGAGCAGGACGGTGAGCGTGCTCTCGCCACCCTTCGACTGCTCTGGTGCCATGCCCCGACGTTAGGCCCGTCCGGCAAGGTCCGCGCGATGTGACCGGCCTCACGAAACGATCATGATCATGCCTGCGACGACGAAGTGTCACGTTTCATTTCGTGGGGGGAACTCGGGTGGCGAATCCGATCGGCCGCGTCGCGGCCATGGTCGCGGCGGTGGCGACAGCCGCGTTGGCGGCCCCGTTCGCGGGCGCGCAGGAGGGCACCGTGACGGTGCAGGGCCTGGTGTGGTTCGACCGCGACGCCGACGGCGTGGTCGACGCGGGGGAGCCGCCGAAGGTCCGCGGCACGGCCGTGCGCGTCTTCAACGCCACGACCAAGGAGTTCATCGGCGAGTACGACACCGACGACAACGGCCGCTACCGCGCCGAGGTGCCGGACGTCCCGCTGGCCCTCTACAGCGGCAGCACCGCGCGCTTCGAGTCGACCACCAAGTCGACGTTCAACCCGGTCAGCGGCGGGGGCACGTTCGACTTCGGCATCCGCGGCGGCACGATCGGCGGCTTCAGCTTCGTCGACGACGACCGCGACGGCGTGAAGCAGGCGGCCGAGGCGGACGTCCCGGGCGAGGGGTCGCGCACCCTGTTCTTCCACAGCGGCGGCCTGAACGGGCCCGGCGTGGTGATCTTCGGCGAGACCCGCGGCCCGAACGGCGAGTTCCTCTACCAGGACCTGGCGTTCGGCGACTACGTGCTGAGGGCGGCGGACCGCGAGCCCGACCTCATCCTCGCCCCGCCGCTGCCCGGCGGGCACGACCTGCCGCAGGACACCCGCGAGAAGGCGCTGAACGTGTTCTCGTCGGAGCCGCTGCGGGTGGACGCCCGGTATGTGCGCCCGAACGCCGACTTCGTCGTCGGCACGCCCGTGGTGGAGCCCGCCAAGGACGCCTACGCGCTCGGCGACGAGGTCACGCTCACCGTGTCGGTCGCCAACCGGGGCGAGGCCGCGGACAGCCCGTCCTTCGTGATGTTCGGCTCGACCCCGACGTTCGTCTCGGCGAGCGACAACGTCGTGGTGCGCCACCCCGGCCAGGACTTCGCCCTGCACGAGCCGATGGCGGTGGGCGAGACGGTCGAGCTGAGCCTGACCTACCGGCTGGACAACCCGGAGTTCGAGGAGTTCCACCTGTTCGCCCGGCCGGTGTCGCTGTTCAACCGGCGTGACGTCAACTCGCGGGACAACCACGCGATCGTGCCGTTGAAGTACCTGCCCGCGGAGACGACGACCACCACGCCGACCTCGACCACCACGTCCACCACCGGGTCGACGTCCACGGAGCCGACGTCCACCGACACGTCCACCACCACGACCGCCGCCGCGGGACCGGTCGGTGGCGGCAGCGGGCTGGCGCAGACCGGTGCGTCGCCGGGGTCGTTCCTGGCGGCCGGCGGCCTGTTGGTGCTCGTGGGCGCGCTCGCGTTCCTGGTCGCGCGCAAGCGCCGCGTCCGGGCCTGACGGTCGGCTCGCCGCCGGGCGGGGCGGTCGTGCCGCTGCTCGGCGGTGGCGCGTTGACCTGCTCGGCGGCACGCGGGCGTCGTCGCGCCTGACCCGTTCGGCCGACCGCCACCGCTAGCCTGCGGCAATGGGCATTCTGGTGCACGTTCTGCTGACGGCGGTGGCGGTCTGGGTCGCCACGCTCATCCCGGGCATCGACCTGGAGGAGGGCGCGTCGACGCCCGCGAAGATCGGCACGCTGATCGGCGTCGCGCTGCTCTTCGGCCTGGTCAACGCGGTGGTCAAGCCGCTGGTGAAGTTCTTCGGCTGCCTGTTCTACCTGGTCACGCTCGGCCTGATCGGCCTGGTGGTGAACGCGCTGCTGTTCTGGCTCACCGGCTGGCTGGCGTCCGAGCTGGGCCTGCCCTTCGACGTCACGGGCTTCTGGCCGGCGTTCTGGGGCGCGATCATCGTCGCCCTCACGAGCTGGCTGCTGAACATCGCCTACGACCGCATCACCGACCGCGACTGACACGACGAACGCCCCCGGTCCGCGCCATCGACCGGGGCGTTCGTCGTTCACGAGCGGCTAGTTGGACGACGCCTTGTCCTCGTCCGGCAGCGGGGTGCCGGTGGGCGACTCGTCCGTCGGCACGTCCTGGCGCTCGCGTTCCAGGCCCCGGCGCACGGACGTCAGCAGCATCTGCGCCACGTCCACGACCTCGACGTGCGAGCCCGCCGTGCCCTCGTTCTGCCTGGCCGTCACGCCGTCGGTCAACATCACCCGGCAGAACGGGCAGCCCGTCGCGATCTTGGACGGCGCGGTGCCCAGCGCCTCGTCCACCCGGTCCAGGTTGATCCGCTTGCCGATCCGCTCCTCCATCCACATGCGCGCGCCGCCGGCGCCGCAGCACATGGAGCGCTCCTCGTGGCGCGGCATCTCGCGCAGCGTCGCGCCCGACGCGCCGACCAGCTCGCGCGGCGCCTCGTAGACCTTGTTGTGCCGGCCCAGGTAGCACGGGTCGTGGTAGGTGACGTCCTCCGCGACCTCGGCCACCGGCACCAGCCGCCGCTCGCGCACCAGCCGGTTGAGCAGCTGCGTGTGGTGCACGACCTCGAACTGGCCGCCGACCTGCGGGTACTCGTTGGCCAGGGTGTTGAAGCAGTGCGCGCACGTCACGACGATCTTGCGCTGACCGGGCTCGCGGCCGTCGAACACGGTGTTGAGCACCTCGACGTTCTGCTGCGCGAGCATCTGGAACAGGAACTCGTTGCCCGCGCGCCGCGCCGGGTCGCCGGTGCAGCTCTCCTCCGGGCCGAGCACGGTGTACTTGACGCCCGCGGTGTGCAGCAGCTCGGCCACCGCCCGCGTGGTCTTCTTCGCCCGGTCCTCGAACGCGCCCGCGCAGCCGACCCAGAACAGGTACTCGGCGTCGCCCAGCTCGCCGTCGAACACCGGCACCTCGAAGTCCAGGCCCTCGGTCCAGCTCAGGCGGTCCTTGGCGTTCTGGCCCCAGGGGTTGCCCTTGTTCTCCAGGTTCTTGAACATGCCGCCCAGCTCGGACGGGAAGTTCGACTCGATCAGCACCTGGTAGCGGCGCATGTCGACGATGTGGTCGACGTGCTCGATGTCCACCGGGCACTGCTCGACGCACGCGCCGCAGGTGGTGCAGGACCACAGCACCTCGGGGTCGATCACGCCCAGCTCGTCCGCGCCGCCGACCAGCGGGCGCTCGGACTCGGCCAGCGCCAGCACGTCGATGGACTCCAGCCGCTTCTTGTAGTCCTCGTACTTGTCCTCGGTCAGGCCGACCTCGTCGCCCGCCATGTCGCGCGAGCCGCCCGCCAGCAGGTACGGGGCCTTGGCGAACGCGTGGTCGCGGAGCTGGGTGATGACGAGCTTCGGCGACAGCGGCTTGCCGGTGTTCCACGCCGGGCACTGGGACTGGCAGCGGCCGCACTCGGTGCAGGTGCTGAAGTCCAGCCACCCCTTCCAGGTGAAGTCCTCGACCTTGCCGACGCCGAACACGTCCTTGTCCGGGTCGGCCTCCTCCAGGTCGAGGACCTTGCCGCCGCTCATCATCGGCTTCAACGCGCCGAGCGCGACGCCGCCGTCGTCCTCGCGCTTGAAGTAGATGTTGAAGAACGCGCTGAACCGGTGCCAGGCGACGCCCATGGTGAGGTTCTTCGACACCACGATCAGCCACACCATGCCGGACAGCAGCTTGGTGATCGCCATGATCGAGACCCAGTCGGGGCTCGCGGGCAGGATGTCGGACAGCGGCGCGGTGACGAACGACGACCACAGCGGCGGGTCCTCCAGGCCGGACGCCTGCTTGAACGCCTTCACGCCGAGGATGCCGAGGCCCTCGATGATCACGACCGCCTCGACGAAGTACGCGGCCTTGAAGTCGGAGCCCGCGAACCGCGACACGCGGTCGGCGCGCCGCGGGTGGTTGAGCTGGCGGATGACGGCCAGGGCCACGCCGCCGGCCACGGTGCCGATGCCGAGCAGCTCGACCAGCAGCGACCACAGCGACCAGGTGCCGATCACCGGCCAGTGGAAGCCGGGGTCGAACACCTCGCCGTAGGCCTCGAACAGCACCGCGGAGCCGATGAGGAAGCCCCACATCACCATCCAGTGCCAGGGCGCGACCTTGCGGAACTTGGCCATGCGGGTGTGCGCGACGAACTCCACGACCAGCGTGCGCAGGCGGGGCCAGAACGGTCCCGTGCGCGTCGGGTCCGGCTGGCCGAGCCGGATGATCCTGATCATCCGCAGGACACCCGCGACGAACAGACCCCAGGCGAACACGCTGACGGCGACGCCGATGGCGCCGAGGGTGAGCTGGAGGGCTCCCATTGTGGTGGCGGCCTTTCTCGTCCGTTCTCCTGGCTGGGCAGCCTACGCCCGATTACTGGCCGGTAACCACTTGGACGTGGTCGATCGCATAGGGCCCGTAGACTAGTGGAACACCCGTTCAACTTGTCGGAGGTCGGACCGTGCTCGTGTACCTCGCGCTGGCCGTGGCGATCGTGGGCGAGGTCACCGCGACCGTGTTCCTCAAGCTCTCCGAGGGGTTCAGCAGGCCGATCCCGTCCGCGGTGGTCGTCGTGGGGTACGTGGTCGCGTTCGGCGCGCTGGCGAAGGTGCTCCAGCTCGGCATGCCGATCGGCGTGGCCTACGCGATCTGGTGCGCCTTCGGGATCGCGGCGGTCGCGGGCATCGGGGTGGTCCTGTTCAAGGAGCCGCTGAACGCCACGATGGTGGTCGGGCTGCTGCTCGTGATCGCGGGCGTGGTGGCCATCGAGGTCGGCAGCGGTGCCGCCGCCTGACGGCCGCCGGGCCGCCCGCCCCCCGCACCCGCGCGCTGTCCGAGGAGTTCCTGCTCGCGGGGTCTCTCTCACACAACTCTCCCTGCCG
>NZ_JBHYXZ010000006.1:83072-85216 GCF_042752395.1 Actinosynnema sp. NPDC059335
CCGCGGGGCCGCGGGCCCCGCCGCGACCGGCGCCGGCGGGCGATCCTGGAGGCGACGCTGCGGGTCGTGGCGCGCGACGGCGTGGCCGGCGTGAGCCACCGGTCCGTGGCCCGGGAGGCGGGCGTGCCCACGACGTCCACCACCTACTACTACGCGACGCTGGACGACCTGCTGATCGCCACGCTCACGTGGTCGGCCGAGCAGATGGCGGCGAGCTTCCGCGAGGTGCCCCTGACGCCCCCGGCGGTGGCGCGGTTCGTCGCGGACGCCGCCGGCCCGCACCGCGACCGGACCCTCGCGGAGTACGAGCTGTACCTGCTGGCGGCGCGCCGCCCGGAGCTGCGCCCGGCGGCCCGCCGGTGGATCTCGCTCATGACCGGGGTCGCCGGCCCGCGCGACCCGGTGGCGCTGCGCGCGGTCCTCGCGGGGCTCGACGGGCTGCTGATCCAGGCGTTGATCGCGGATTTCCCCCCAATGGCGGAGGAATTGGAGCCCGTCGTGTCCCTTCTGATGCTTGGCGGATGACCTTCGCGCGGGACACTGGTGGCATGAGGTTCGCCGGTCGTGAGTCGTGGCAGGTGTCACACGGGACGAGTCAGACGGTCAACACCGCGCTGTTCGTCCGGGACACGCTCGCGCTCTCGGTCGAGACCGTGCCCGAGCTGCCCGGGCTCGACCCGTCCGTGCCGGTCGTGGTCCCGCCGGGGATCGACCGCGCGGGCGCGGCCGAGGAGTGGCTCGGCTGGTGGGCCGACGTGCTCGACCACGCCCGGGCCGAGTTGCCCGGCAGCGCGCCGGACGACCCGGCCGGCCCGTCGTTGCAGATCAGGCCCGCGTTGCGGGCGGCCGTGCTGGCGCTGGGCGAGGCGGCGGCCGAGTACGACCACCGGTACGTGACGTCCCGGGGCGCGTTGCCGATCGGCGAGGTGGTGCGCGGCGTCGAGGGCAGGCTCGGCCGGTACGCGCGGCCGTTCCGGCTGGTGATCACCGAGGTGCCGGTGCAGGGCATGGTGTGGGAGCGGATGACCGAGACGCACGTGATCGCCTCGCAGCGCTTCCTGGTCGACCCGGCCCGGTCCGCGCCCGCGCTGCGGGCCGTGGTGGAGTCGCTGGCCTGACCGCCGGGGGTAGGGCCAACCCCCGTACCGGATCGGGGGTCTCCCCGGTGGGTCGGCCGGGTCGCCGCGCCTAGCGTGGGGGTCGACAACACGACGCCTGAGGGGGCAGCGGTGGTTAAGCGGATCGCGGTGGGTGCGGGGGTGGCGGTGGCCGCGGTGCTCGTGCTGACGTCGTGCGTGCGGCTCGTGCAGAACGGCTTCGACGACCGGCACTCGCTGTCCGACCGGGTGACCGAGGTCCGGGTCCAGAACGGCTCCGGCAACGTGACCGTGCGCGGCGGCGACAGCGGGGCGGGGACCGACATCCGCCGGCGCGTCGAGTACCCGAAGGGCCGGGACAAGCCCGAGGGCGTCTCGTACCGCCTGGAGGGCACCACCCTCGTCCTGGACGGCTGCGGCAGCCGGTGCTCGGTGGACTACGACGTCACCCTGCCCTCCGCGGACGTCCGGATCACCGGCGAGAACTCCTCCGGCGACGTCCACCTGGAGCGCGTGGCGAGCGTGGACCTGCACGTCGGCTCCGGCAACGCGACGTTCCGCGACGTGGCGGGTTCGGTGCGCGTCGACAACAGCTCGGGCGACCTGGACGTCGTGGCCGTGGGCGGCGACTTCACCGGCCGGGTCGGCTCCGGCAACACCAGGCTGTCCGGTATGCGCGGCGCGGTCACCGTCGAGAGCAGCTCCGGCGACGTGGACCTCGCCACCGACGCGGTGAAATCCGTGCGCGCCGACGCGGGCAGCGGCAACCTGACCGTCGTCGTGCCGCCGGGCTCCTACCGCGTCGACGCGGCCACCGGCAGCGGGGAGACGGCCGTCTCCGTCGCCGACGACCCGAACGGCGCGGCCGAGCTGTACCTGCGCTCCGGCAGCGGCGACGTCACGGTCCGCGCCGCCGCCTAGGCGCCCACCCCGTCGGGCCCCGGCGGGGGCGCCGCCCCCGGGCGCCCCCCCGGGGGGGGTGGGTGGCGGCGCAAAACCCCCCCGGGGCAACCCCCCGCCACCCCCCCGGGGGGACGGCGGAGGGTT
>NZ_JBHYXZ010000006.1:85226-111872 GCF_042752395.1 Actinosynnema sp. NPDC059335
CTCCGCGCGGCCCGGGGGCCCGCCCGGGCCCGCCCCCCCCCTCGCGCCCCCCCCCGCGGGCCCCGGGCGGGCGCCGCCCCCCGTCCGCCCGGCGGGGGCCTTCGAGTGTCCCGGATCACCACCCGGCGGGAACACCGGACGGCCTCCCGCCGTTGGACAGGCAGGAAGGTTGAGCCGGGCGGGCTCAAGTCCGCCGCTCCGGGCTAAACTTGAGCCGGTACCGCTCAACGCGGGGCTCTCACAGACGCACTACCAGGAGGAATCCAATGGCGCGAGCGGTCGGCATCGACCTGGGGACGACCAACTCCGTCGTCGCGGTTCTCGAGGGTGGCGAGCCGACGGTGATCGCCAACTCCGAGGGGTCGCGCACCACCCCGTCCATCGTGGCCTTCGCCAAGAACGGCGAGGTCCTCACCGGTCAGCCCGCCAAGAACCAGGCGGTGACCAACGTCGACCGGACGATCCGGTCCGTCAAGCGCCACATCGGCACGGACTGGAAGACGCCGGACATCGACGGCAAGCAGTACACGCCGCAGGAGATCAGCGCGCGCGTGCTCATGAAGCTCAAGCGCGACGCCGAGGCGTACCTGGGCGAGGAGATCACGGACGCGGTCATCACCGTGCCCGCCTACTTCGAGGACGCCCAGCGCCAGGCCACCAAGGAGGCCGGCCAGATCGCGGGCCTCAACGTGCTGCGCATCGTCAACGAGCCCACCTCCGCCGCCCTGGCCTACGGCCTCGACAAGGGCGACAAGGAGCAGACCATCCTGGTCTTCGACCTCGGTGGCGGCACGTTCGACGTCTCGCTGCTGGAGCTGGCCGAGGGCGTGGTCGAGGTCAAGGCGACCTCCGGCGACAACCACCTCGGCGGCGACGACTGGGACCAGCGGATCGTGGACTGGCTGGTCGAGCGGTTCAAGCAGAGCAACGGCATCGACCTGACCAAGGACAAGATGGCGTTGCAGCGCATCCGCGAGGCGGCGGAGAAGGCCAAGATCGAGCTGTCCAGCTCGAACACCGCCTCCATCAACCTGCCCTACATCACCGTGGACGCGGACAAGAACCCGCTGTTCATGGACGAGACGCTGTCCCGCGCCGAGTTCCAGCGCATCACCAACGACCTGCTGGAGCGCACCCGCGCCCCGTTCAACAACGTGATCAAGGACGCCGGCATCAGCGTCGGCGACATCGACCACGTGGTGCTCGTCGGCGGTTCCACCCGCATGCCCGCGGTGGCCGAGCTGGTCAAGGAGCTGACCGGCGGCCGCGAGCCGAACAAGGGCGTGAACCCGGACGAGGTCGTCGCGGTCGGCGCCGCCCTGCAGGCCGGCGTGCTGAAGGGCGAGGTCAAGGACGTCCTGCTGCTCGACGTCACCCCGCTGTCCCTGGGCATCGAGACCAAGGGCGGCGTGATGACCAAGCTCATCGAGCGCAACACGACGATCCCGACCAAGCGCTCGGAGATCTTCACCACCGCCGACGACAACCAGCCGTCCGTGCAGATCCAGGTCTTCCAGGGCGAGCGCGAGTTCGCCCGGGACAACAAGAAGCTCGGCATGTTCGAGCTGACCGGCCTGCCGCCCGCGCCGCGCGGCGTCCCGCAGATCGAGGTCACCTTCGACATCGACGCGAACGGCATCGTGCACGTGTCCGCGAAGGACATGGGCACGGGCAAGGAGCAGCGGATGACGATCACCGGCGGCTCCGCGCTGCCGAAGGACGACATCGAGCGCATGATCAAGGACGCCGAGGCGCACGCCGAGGAGGACAAGCGCCGCCGCGACGAGGCCGAGGTCCGCAACCAGGCCGAGACGCTGGTCTACCAGACGGAGAAGGTCCTCAAGGAGAACGAGGACAAGATCCCGGCCGACGTCAAGGAGAAGGTCACCGCGGCCATCGCCGAGACCACCGAGGCGCTCAAGGGCGAGGACATCGCCAAGGTCCGCGCCGCCGTGGAGAAGCTGGCCACGGAGTCCCAGGCCATCGGCCAGTCCCTGTACGCCAACACCGCACCCGCGGGCGACGCCGCGGGCGCCACCGGCGGCACGACCGCCGGCGACGCGCCCAAGGCCGACGACGTGGTGGACGCGGAGATCGTGGACGAGGACGAGAAGAAGTGACCCAGCCCGAGGAACAGCCCCACGTGGTGGTGCGCGACCGCAGGCGCATCGACCCGGAGACGGGCGAGGTGCGGACTCCCCCGGCCGACGAGGAGGCGCAGGCCAAGGCCGACGCCGACCCGACCGCGGAGACCGCGGCGAGCCCGGAAGCCGGTGCGGAGAGCGAGGGCGGCGGCAAGCACGCCGCCCCCGACGAGCCGGAGGAAGCCCACGTCGTCGACCCGTCCGTCGAGCTGAAGGCCCAGCTCGACGAGCGGACCGCCGACCTGCAGCGCCTCACCGCCGAGTACGCCAACTACCGCAAGCGCGTCGAGCGCGACCGGGAACTGGTGATCACCACGGCCAAGGCGCAGGTCGCGGGCGAGCTGCTGGGCGTGCTCGACGACCTGGAGCGGGCCGGCGCGCACGGCGACCTCACCGGCGCGTTCAAGGCGGTGGCCGACAAGCTGGTCAACGCCCTGCACGGCACCGGCCTCGAGCCGTTCGGGCACGAGGGCGAGGAGTTCGACCCGTCCGTCCACGAGGCCGTGCAGCACAGCACCTCGCCGGACGTCAGCGGGCCGACCGTCACCGCCGTGCTCCGCCGCGGCTACCGGTTCGGCGAGCGCGTGCTGCGGCCCGCGCTGGTCGCGGTGACCGACCACGAGCCGGCCGCCGAGCAGTCCGCCGAGGACACCACCGAGAAGCCGGCCGAAGAGCAGCAGGACTGAGGAAGGGGGCGGCGTCCGTTGAGCGCTCGCGACTGGATCGAGAAGGACTTCTACCGCGAGCTGGGCGTCTCCTCCGACGCCTCGGCCGACGACATCAAGAAGGCGTACCGGAAGTTGGCGCGGGAACTGCACCCCGACGCCAACCCCGGTGACGCCCAGGCCGAGGCGCGGTTCAAGGCGGTGTCCGAGGCGTACGGCGTCCTGTCGGACTCCGCCAAGCGCAAGCAGTACGACGAGGCCCGCCGCCTCTTCGCGGGAGGCGGCGGGTTCCCCGGCGGCTTCGGCGGGGGCGGCGGGTTCGACGTCGGCGACCTGTTCGGCCGCCAGGGCGCGCAGGCGGGCGGCATGGGCGGGCTCGGCGACCTGCTCGGCGGCCTGTTCAACCGCCGGGCCGGCACGTCCGCGTCGGCCACCAGGCCGCGCCGCGGCGAGGACGTCGAGACCGACGTCCGGATCGACTTCACCGAGGCCGTCAAGGGCGCGACCGTGCCCATGCGGCTGTCCAGCCCGGCGACCTGCGGCACGTGCGCGGGCTCGGGCGCGCGTCCCGGCACGTCGCCGCGCACCTGCCCGAACTGCGGCGGCGCCGGCCTGGTGACCCGCAGCCAGGGCGCGTTCGCGTTCTCCGAGCCGTGCGCGGACTGCCGCGGCACCGGCCGGATCGTGGACGACCCGTGCCCGGAGTGCGGCGGCGACGGCGTCAGCACCAAGACCAGGACCCTCACCATCCGCATCCCCGCCGGTGTGGACGACGGCCAGCGGATCAGGCTGGCCGGGCAGGGCGAGCCGGGCCGCAACAACGGGCCCGCGGGCGACCTGTTCGTGCGCGTGCACGTCAACCCGCACCCGATCTTCGGCCGGTCGGGCAACGACCTGACCGTGACCGTCCCCGTGACCTTCCCCGAGCTGGCCCTGGGCACGACGTTGACCGTGCCCACGCTCGAGGGCAAGGTGACCCTGAAGGTGCCCGCCGGCACGGCGAGCGGCCGCGTGCTGCGGGCCAAGGGCAAGGGCATCGCCCGGCGTGACGGCCAGGTCGGCGACCTGCTGATCACGCTGAACGTGGCGGTGCCGAACAACATGGACGCCGCAGCCCGGGAGGCGTTGGAGAACTACGCGTCGGTGACGGCGAAGCACGACCCGCGCGCGGAGCTCAACGCCCTGTTGGAGAAGAGGTCGGTGTGAGCTTCCCGTTCCCGCCCGGCACGGACGAGGACACCCCTTTCTTCGTCATCTCCGTGGCCGCCCAGCTGTCCGGCCTGCACGCCCAGACGCTGCGGGCCTACGACCGGCTCGGTCTGGTGTCGCCCGGTCGCACGTCCGGCGGCGGGCGGCGGTACTCGATGCGCGACATCGTGCTCCTGCGCGAGGTGCAGCGCCTCTCGCAGGAGGAGGGCGTGAACCTGGCCGGGATCAAGCGGATCATCGAGCTGGAGAACGAGGTCGGCGCGCTGCGCGCCAAGGTGCAGGAGCTGACCGAGCAACTGGCGTCCGCCATGGCCGCCGCCGAGCACGCCGCCGCGTCGGTGCACGCCTCGTACCGCCGTGACCTGGTGCCGGTCCGCCACGAGACCGCCCTGGTCGTCTGGAAACCGAACTCCAAGCGCTGACCCCGACGCCCCGCGCCCACGGCCCGGGGCGTCACTCTTTGGGGTGATCATCGGCCCGAAGTGTACGGAAACACTGTTACCGCACCTCGGTTAGCCATGAGGAACCCCGCGACGCCGACCCCCTCGCCACACCGGACGCCGCGGACCCCGCGTTCGCGCACTGCACCACTGCCGACGGGTCGAGCCGGGCCGTTCGTGCGGCACCTCGCCGCGCCGGTCCTCGCGGCACTGGGCCCGCCCGAACCGCGCCGACCGAGCCCGCTCGGACTGTGCCTGCCCGGACCGCGTCGCCTGATCACGCCACGCCACGCGCCGGCCGAAACGCGCCCGTCGAGCTTTCGCCGCCCGCCCGAGCGCCGCTGGATCGCGGTCATCGCCGAACCCCGGCCCTGACCTGCGCCTCCGGGCGCGGGATCGCGCCGTGGGGACGCGTCACCCGGGGGTGAACGTGAGGAGTTTCGTGAAGAGGGTCAGTCCAGCGTGAACGGGTCGTACTTGATCCGGTCCAGGGGGGTGCCGGCGACGAGCATCCGGGACACGGTTGCCCGGATCATGGACGGCGAGCCGCACACCAGCACGTCCCGGTCCTCCCACGCCCCGTAGCGGGTGACCACGTCGGCCAGGGTGCCGCGTTCGACGCCCCGCGCGCCCGGGTCCGACTCCAGCACCGGCACGACGGTCAGCCACGGGTTCGTCATGGCGAACCGCTGGAGGTTGTCCAGGTCGTACAGGTCCTCGCGGGTCCGCCCGCCCATGAACAGGTGCACGCGCGGGTTCTCGCCCCACTGCGCCATCTCGTCGATGATCGCGTGCATCGGCGCGACCCCGGTCCCGCCGGCGACCATCAGCACGTCCCGCCCCGACGTCCGGTCGACCGTGAGCCGCCCCATCGGCGGCCCCAGCCGCCAGACGTCACCCCGCTGGGTGTGGCCGACGACCGACCGGCTGACCCACCCGCCCTCGACCGAGCGGATGTGGAACTCGATGATCCCGTCCTCGCGCGGCGCGTTCGCGGGCGAGTAGTAGCGCCACAGCCGAGGGCGCTGCGGCGTCTCGACGCTCAGGTACTGCCCGGCCCGGTACCCCACCGGGTGATCCGGCTGGAGCCGCACGACGGCGAGGTCCCAGCTCACCCGCTGGTGGTCCAGCACGGTGGCGTGCCAGTACGCCGGCCCGTCGTCGGCCGCCGCCGCCTCCTGCATCGCGCGGGCCATGATGGTGTACGCCTCGGCCCACGCCATCTCGACCTTCGGCGTCCACGCGGGCCCGGCGTACTTCTTCACGGCCGCCAGCAGCGCCGTGCCGACGGACTCGTAGTGCGCGTTCACCACCCCGAACTTGCGGTGGTCGCGCCCGAGCTGCCGCAGGAACGGGATGAGGTCGTCCGGTCTGTCCACCATCTGCACGACGTGGACCAGCGCGCGCAGCAGGCGGCTGCGCTGGACCTCCATGTTCACCGGGAACATCTCCCGGGTCGCCGGCGCGAGGCTGAAGAGCATGCCGTAGAAGAACTTGGCGACCTCTTCGGCGCGCGGCTCCACCACCGCGAAGCTCTCCCGGATCATCCGCACCATTGCGGTGACACCGGGAGGGGGTTCGCGGTGTGGTGGGCTGGGGATGGGGCTCAACACGGCGTTCGCAGTCATGGTCCGGGCGCAGTCTCCACGTTTCTGGCGGCGCCAGCAAGGGCGCTACGTCCTCGTCAAGCTTCCATCCCCGACGAGGGGACACTAACCCGCCAACTGGCCGGTCGACTCCTTGATGCCACCTTCGAGTGCAGTGCGGACACGGAACGTCACGCGCTGCTCCGGCGAACGAGTGGACATTCCCTTCCACGTATACCGAAATCGGCGCTTGCGGCCCACCGCCGGGAGCACACCCAGCCGGGAGGTGTGGGCGGGATGACACGGGACGGCCCGGCGTCCGCGGTGGCGGCATCCGCCCCGGTGGCATATTCACTCCAGTGGCGGCTGCCGGACCGCACCCGTGCGGTGGACCGCAGCCGCCTGTGGATTCCCACCTGCGGATTGTGGACAACTCCACACCCCGTGTGGACAACCCGCTGCGACATGTGGGTGACCGACCCGGGTCCTACCGGGAACGCTCGGCTGCGCTGCGTTCAACGCAGAACTCGTTGCCCTCCGGGTCGGTCAGCACGACCCAGCCCGTGCCGTCCGGGCGGCGCATGTCGGACTCGAGCGACGCGCCCAGCGCGAGCAGCCGCTCCACCTCGGCGTCACGCGTGGTGTCCGGCTGGAGGTCGAGGTGCACCCGGTTCTTGATCGTCTTCGGCTCCGGCACCTGGATGAACAGCAGCCCCGGGCCCTCGGGGAGCGGGATCAGCACTTCGGGGTCGCCCGGGGCGTCTTCGTCGGAGAGGGGCCGGCCGGTCACGCCGCTCCAGAAGCGGGCCAGCTCGTAGGCGTCGCGGCAGTCGATGGTGATGTGGCGCACGAGTGAGGTCATGCGGAGATCGTCGCGATCGGCCGGTCACGCCGCACGCGAGTTTCGCGGGGTGGTCCACGCCACACCCCCATCGTCGGGTTGAGCGGAACAGGCTCAACTTTTCTGACGTTGTGCACTGTGACGGCTGGTGCGGTACGCCGGCAGCGTGCGCACGAACACCCGACCGAGGTGAGGAATGGACGCTTTCAACCCGACCACCAAGACGCAACAGGCCGTGTCCGCCGCCGTGCAGGCGGCGACCATCGCGGGCAACCCCGACGTCGGCCCGGTCCACCTCCTCGGCGCGCTCCTGGCCCAGGGCGACGGCCTGACCGCCCCCCTGCTCTCCGCCGTCGGCGCGGACCCGAAGCAGGTGCACAAGGAGCTGGAGCAGCTGACCAGGGCGCTGCCCGCGGCCAGCGGGTCGTCCGTGTCGGCCCCGCAGTTCTCCCGGGACGCGGTCCGCGTGCTCGGCAAGGCCCAGGAACTCGCCACCGAGATGGGTGACGAGTACGTGTCGACCGAGCACCTGCTGGTCGGCCTCGCCCAGCACGGCGGCCAGGTCGCCGACCTGCTCCGCCGGCACGGCGCGAACCCCGAGGCCCTCAAGGAGGCGTTCGGCAAGGTCCGCGGCTCCGCGCGGGTCACCAGCCCCGACCCGGAGGGCACCTACCAGGCGCTGGAGAAGTACGGCGTCGACCTGACCGAACGCGCGCGCAAGGGCGAACTCGACCCCGTCATCGGCCGCAACACCGAGATCCGCCGCGTGGTCCAGGTGCTGTCGCGCCGCACGAAGAACAACCCCGTCCTGATCGGCGAGCCCGGCGTGGGCAAGACCGCCATCGTGGAGGGCCTGGCCCAGCGGATCGTCGCCGGCGACGTGCCCGAGAGCCTGCGCGGCAAGAAGGTCGTCGCGCTCGACCTCGGCGCGATGGTCGCGGGCGCGAAGTACCGCGGCGAGTTCGAGGAGCGGCTGAAGGCCGTGCTCAAGGAGATCACCGACTCCGCGGGCCAGGTCATCACGTTCATCGACGAGCTGCACACGATCGTCGGCGCGGGCGCGGCGGGCGAGTCCGCCATGGACGCGGGCAACATGATCAAGCCGATGCTGGCCCGCGGCGAGCTGCGCATGGTCGGCGCGACCACGCTGGACGAGTACCGCGAGCGGGTCGAGAAGGACCCGGCCCTGGAGCGCCGCTTCCAGCAGGTCTTCGTCGGCGAGCCCTCGGTCGAGGACACGATCGGCATCCTGCGCGGCCTCAAGGACCGCTACGAGGTGCACCACGGCGTGCGCATCACCGACGCCGCCCTGGTCGCCGCCGCCACCCTCTCCGACCGGTACATCACCGCCCGCTTCCTCCCCGACAAGGCCATCGACCTGGTCGACGAGTCCGCGTCCCGGCTGCGCATGGAGATCGACTCCCGCCCGGTCGAGATCGACGAGGTCGAACGCGCCGTGCGCCGGCTGGAGATCGAGGAGATGGCGCTGGCCAAGGAGTCGGACCCGGCCTCGGTGGAACGGCTCGCCGCGCTGCGCGCCGAGCTGGCCGAGCAGCGGGAGGACCTGGCCGGGCTGACCGCGCGCTGGCAGAACGAGAAGGGCTCGATCGAGAAGGTCCGCGACCTGAAGGAGCAGCTGGAGCAGCTGCGCGGCGAGTCCGAGCGGGCCGAGCGCGACGGCGACCTCGGTCGGGCCGCCGAGCTGCGGTACGGGCGGATCCCGGCGTTGGAGAAGGAGCTGGAGGAGGCGACCCGCACCACGCAGGACGCCGCCGTGATGCTGAAGGAGGAGGTCGGCCCGGACGACGTGGCCGACGTGGTCTCCGCGTGGACCGGCATCCCGGCCGGCCGGCTGCTGGAAGGCGAGACGGCGAAGCTGCTGCGCATGGAGGAGGAGCTGGCCAAGCGCGTGGTCGGGCAGGCCGAGGCCGTCCGGGTGGTGTCGGACGCGGTCCGGCGCACCCGCGCGGGCGTGGCCGATCCGGACCGCCCGACCGGCTCGTTCCTGTTCCTCGGCCCGACCGGCGTCGGCAAGACCGAGCTGGCCAAGGCGCTGGCGGAGTTCCTGTTCGACGACGAGCGGGCGATGATCCGGATCGACATGAGCGAGTACTCCGAGAAGCACTCGGTGGCCCGCCTGGTCGGCGCGCCCCCCGGGTACGTCGGCTACGACCAGGGCGGCCAGCTCACCGAGTCCGTCCGCCGCCGCCCGTACTCGGTCGTGCTGCTGGACGAGGTGGAGAAGGCCCACCCGGACGTGTTCGACGTGCTGCTCCAGGTGCTCGACGACGGCAGGCTCACCGACGGCCAGGGCCGCACGGTCGACTTCCGCAACACCATCCTGGTGCTGACGTCGAACCTCGGCTCGCACGTCATCGCGGACGCCACTTTGGACGAGCGGCAGCGCACGGACGCCGTCATGAACGTGGTGCGGGCGCACTTCAAGCCGGAGTTCCTCAACCGGCTGGACGACGTCGTCGTGTTCCACTCGCTGGCCACGGAGGAGCTGACCTCCATCGTGGACATCCAGGTGCAGCGGCTCGGCAAGCGGCTCGCGCAGCGGCGGCTGACCCTGGAGGTCACCCCGGCGGCGCGGGACTGGCTGGCGTTGAACGGCTTCGACCCGGTGTACGGCGCGCGGCCGCTGCGGCGGCTGGTGCAGTCGTCGATCGGCGACCAGCTGGCGAAGGAGCTGCTGGCGGGCGAGGTGCGCGACGGCGACACGGTGAAGGTCGAGGTGCTGGACGACCAGTCGGGCCTGATCGTCGGCCGGGCCTGACCGCGGCTTCCGGGCCGGGCGCGTGCTCCGCAGTGGGGCGCGCTCTCCGCGGTGGGCACGGGCCCCGAGGTGGCGAGGTGGTCGGGCCGGGCGCGCCCAGCGGGTTCATCCCGCTCGTCCGGCTCTTTCACCCACCGGCTCACCGCACCGCGAGCCGCACCACCCGAGCCGCAACCACCCGAGCCGCATCTCGCGCGAGCCGCACCCCGCGAGCCGCACCGGCGCACTGCACCGGCTCACCGCACGCCGCGACCTGATCTTGCTCGCTCCGCAGGGGTCCCCGACCGGGGGACCCCTGTTCTTACTCTGCCGGCCGGGACCGACGATCGGTCGGCAGAGGGGCCGTGCCTGTGGACAACCCCGGGGCCTGTGGACAACTCCCGAGGTCGGGCCGGGGTCGGCGTCTCACCAGCCGCCGGAACCGGCCAGCCGGCCACCCGCGATCCGGGTAACAGCTTGATCCGTTCGCGCGAACCACGCCCCAAGTGATCTTCGTTTGTTCACCGCCGCCCGCTACTCTCGCACCGTGGGCATACCGGCGTGGGTCTGGTTCACCGTCGCCGCGGTCGCGGGCGTCGCGGGGTTCGCCCTGCTCGCCACCGACCGGGCGCAGCGAACCGCGCGTAACCGCGAACGCCGCCGCTGGGCGGCGCTGCGCGGCTGGCAGTTCGAGGAGACCGACCACGTGCTGCCCACGCGCTGGGAGAGCGGCGCGATCGCCTACTACGGCGCGGGCGTGGCCAAGGACGTGGTGGCGGGCTCGACCTTCACCGCCGACGGCCGCCGGCAGGTCTACGTGCTCGACCACGAGACCGGCGGCAAGGTCAACTCGGTGCTGGTCGGCGTGCGCTGCCGCCGGGCGCTGTCGGTGGTGGTCGAGCTGTGGCTGCCCAGCGTGCCGTTCCAGCGCGACCAGATGCCCGACCTGCTCGGGCCGGTCGGCTCGCGGTACGCGTTCGTCAGCGAGCTGCCCGCCGCGCGCAAGCTCATCACCCCCGACCTGGTCGACGCGGCCGAGGAGATCGGCGCGGACGTCACCGTGGTCTGGCTGGAGGGCGACTGGGTGCTGGCCGCCGCGCCGCCGAACTCCACCCCCGCCCGCCTGGAACGGCTGCTGCGCGACCTCGGCGAGCTGGCGGACGTGATCGACCCGTTCGAGGCCGACCCCGAGTCCGACGCCGGTGGCGAGGTCCACCGCCCGCAGTTCGGGCGCAAGCCGTGACGCCGCCGACCGCGCTGGTGACCGGCGCGTCGTCCGGCATCGGGGCCGCGTTCGCCCGCCGGCTCGCCGCCGAGGGCCACGACCTGGTGCTCGTCGCCCGGGACGAGCGGCGGCTGGAGGAGACGGCGGCCAAGCTGCGCGCCGCGCACGGCATCACGGCCGAGGTGCTGCCCGCCGACCTGGCCACCGACGCGGGCCGCGCGAAGGTCGCGGACCTCCTCGCCGGGCGCGAGGTGGACCTGCTGGTCAACAACGCGGGCTTCGCGATCTCGTCGGAGTTCGTCGCCGCCGACCCGCTCGACCTGCAGTCCCAGCTCGACGTGAACGTGACGAGCGTGCTGCGGCTGACCCGCGCGGCGCTGCCGGGCATGGTGGCGCGCGGCCGGGGCGCGGTGGTCAACGTGTCCAGCGTGGCCGGGTTCCTGCCCGGTCGCGGCACGACGTACAGCGCGGACAAGGCGTGGGTGACGGCGTTCTCCGAGGGCATGGCGATGGCCACGGCGGGCACCGGGGTGCGCGTGATGGCGCTGTGCCCGGGGTTCGTGCGCACCGAGTTCCACCAGCGGGCGAAGATCGACATGTCCGGCACGCCCGACCTGCTCTACCTCGACGCGGACCGCGTGGTGCACGAGGGCCTGGCCGACCTGCGCGCGGGCAAGGCGCTGTCCGTGCCCGGCGCGCAGTACAAGGCCATCACGGTGTTCGCCCGCCTGGTTCCGCGGGCCCTGCTGCGGCGGATAGCCTCCCGCGCGGCGGGCGGACGAGGTCGCACCTGAAAGTCGGGAACCTGAACCCGGTCCGGTCCGTCCCACTCCACTAGTTGGAACAGGGAGGAACCGTCCATGGGTGAGCAGTTCAGAGTGGAGCCACCGGAGCTCCGCGGGTACGGCGAGTTGCTGACGCGCAACGCGCAGCACTTCATGACGATCAAGGAACACGCGATCACCAAGGGCGGCGACACCTCCGGTTTCACCGGTCTGCTTTCCTTGCTGCAGCCCATCGTCACCGGTGTGGCCTCCCTGTACGGGGAGACGCTCGACTTCGCGAACCAGATGATGGTCAAAGAGGCGGAGAGCCTGAACAAGGCCGCCGACATGTACGAGAAGAACGAGGAAATGGTGATGGGCATCCTCGACCGGGTGCTCTCCCAGTTGCACTCCGTGGCCGAGGCCCCGTCGCTCGGGGGTGGCGGGCGATGACCGCGTACGCGGACGTGGAGGACCCGTCGGTCGCGCTCGCCGCGGCGGCGGAGGACCGGCCCGGTCGGCAGACGACCAGGGAGCTGATCGAGAAGGCCGGCTGGAAGATCCAGGGCGTCAACTGGATCTACGAGAAGGTCACCGGCGAGAACCTGCTCGACGCGCTGATCAAGCCGCTGCTCGGCGACTTCGAGAAGATCGACGAGAACGCCAACGCCTGGGACCGGGTCGCCAAGGCGCTGGACTCCGTGCGGCACAACGTGGACGCGGGCGCGGAGCAGCTGTCGTCCCACTGGGACGGTGACGCGGCCAAGGCGTTCGAGACGCGCATGGGCACCATGTGGGTCATCGCGATCGAGGCCGACTCGCAGATCGCGCGGATCATCGGCAACAAGTTCCGGTCCACCGCCAGCACCTGCCGCACCGCGTGCGGCCTGGCGCTGACGCTGCTGGACAAGCTCGTCGGCAAGCTGATGGAAGCCGCGATGACGGCGTGGATCCCGGTCGTGGGCTGGGGCCGCGCGGTGTGGATGGTGTACGACGCGATCCAGATCGTGGACGCCATCCGCAAGATCATCATCTCGATCCAGACGCTGATCGAGGGCGTCCAGGGGATGATCGACGGCATCGTCGCGATGGGCACCGCGCTGTCCAAGCTCAAGGACGTGCGCGACGTCGGCGACCTGCTCGACGTGGTCGACGGGTACCAGGACGGCAAGGAGAAGTACGACAACGGCGTGGCCGCGGCGAAGTCCGGCGCGATCGGCGTCGGCCTGGGCGCGTACGGCCTGGGCAAGGCCGGGGTCGCGGCGAACGGCAGGTACACCCAGCCGCCGCCCACAGGACCCACGCCCGCGCCCGCGACCTCGGGCGCCGGATCAGGTTCCGGCGGGGGTTCCGGCTCCGGCGGAGGTGGCGGGCAGTGACGTTCCCCTACGACAAGGCGCGCTTGGACGCGCTGGTCGCCGACGTGGACCAGCGCCTGGCCAACGTCGAGCAGACGGCGCGGGCGGCGAGCCAGGTGCAGATGCGGTCGCGCGGGCTGACGCAGGCGGACTTCGCGGAGATCTCGCGGTTCGCCAACAGCCCGGGCGCGCCCCGCGAGCTGAAGGAGCTGGCGCGGCGCGTCGACGCGGGCGAGCTGACCTGGGAGGACGTCGCGTCCGGGCGGGCGGTGGACGACGAGGGCGTGCAGCGGGCGCTGCAGACCGGCGTGCCGGACCTCCAGCGCGCGTACACGGCGATCCAGGAGGGCAACGACCCCGAGGACGTCATCTCCGCGGGCTCCCCGCGGCCGCGCGGGCGCGGTGACGACGACGATGACGAGCCGAGCGGCTTCACCGAGGACGCCTGGTAGCGCGGTCGGGTCACGGGTCGCCGCGGGCCGCCCGTGACCCGACCGCCCCGGAACGGGGAAGCGCTCAGGTGAGCGTGGGGAAGTCGAACGTGCCGCCGCTGGTGTGGTTGGTGCCCGCCCCGCGCACCACGTCGTAGGCGACCGCCGCCGCGATCGCCAGCGATCGCACCGGCTCCGGCGTGCCCGGCCGCAGGTTCAGCACGTCCCGCCGCACCCGCCGACCGTCGCGCTTCGCGATCGCGCCGGGGCTGAACGACGACACCTCGTGCAGCAGGCACAGCCGCTGCCCGGCCGGGTCCAGCAGCGCGTAGGCGCCGTGCCCCTCGTGCCGCACGGACCCGACCGGCGTCCCGTCCGGACGGGAGACCTGCGTGGGCGGCTTGCCCGCGCCCTTGCGGATCAGCAGCACCGGCTGCCCGCGCTCGGCCAGCGCCAGGTCGAACCGCGTGCGCCCGGAGAACGCCGTGGCGCGCAACAACTTCCGCAGCGGGCCGAGGAAGCCGCGCTCGGAGACCGTCGCGATGGGAACGCCGTGCCCGTTGTGGACGTCGTTGCGGTACCGGGTGGCCAGCAGGTGGCGC
Source organism: Actinosynnema sp. NPDC059335 (assembly GCF_042752395.1). NCBI lineage: Bacteria > Bacillati > Actinomycetota > Actinomycetes > Pseudonocardiales > Pseudonocardiaceae > Actinosynnema > Actinosynnema sp. NPDC059335. The sequence goes on from NZ_JBHYXZ010000006.1 coordinate 99,250, forward strand.
AGCACGCCCCACGGCTGCTCGATGATCAGGGTGTCGGTGCCGGGAAGGGTCACGGTGTGCCAGCGTACGGCGCGGTATGACACTCTTGGGACCCGTGCGAACTGAAGTGGTCCTGGACGCCGCGGCGAAGGCCGAACTGGCGCGGTTGGTGAGCGAGTTGGCCGTGGTGCACGGCAAGGTGACGCTGTCCTCGGGGGCCGAGGCCGACTACTACATCGACCTGCGCCGGGCGACGCTGCACCACGCCGCCGCGCCGCTGATCGGCCGGTTGCTCCGGCAGCTCACCGCCGACTGGGACTACGTCGCGGCGGGCGGCCTCACGCTCGGCGCGGACCCGGTGGCGTGCGCGATGATGCACGCCGCGGCCGCGTCCGGCGAGGTGCTCGACGCGTTCGTCGTGCGCAAGGCCGCCAAGCAGCACGGCATGCAGCGCCGGATCGAGGGCATCGAGGTCGCCGGGCAGCGGGTGCTGGCCGTCGAGGACACGTCCACCACCGGCGGCAGCGTGCTGACCGCCGTGGAGGCCCTGCGGGAGAGCGGCGCGGCGGTGATCGGCGTCGCGACCGTCGTGGACCGCGGCACGGGCGCGCGCGAGGTGATCGAAGACGCCGGCCTGCCGTACCGGTACCTGCTCGACCTCGCCGACCTGGGCCTGGCCTGACATGGTGAGCGCGCTGGTCCTGCTGCTGGTGCTGGTGGCGATCATCGGTGCGGGGGTGGCCGTGGGGGCGGCCCGCCGCAGGCGCAACCCGTTCACGAACCAGGGGTTCGTGAGCGAGTGGGAACAGCGGATGCGCGCTCTGGAGGCGTCCCTGGGGTGGCGGTTCGTCGCCGAGGACCAGGGTTTCCAGGAACGGGTCCCGCAGATCGGCCGGATGTTGGAGGCCGATCGGAGCCGGGTGAAGTTCCAGCTCGTCGGCCACTGGCGCGGTGTGCCCGTGCTGGCGGTCGAGGTGGTGTTCCGGGCGGACAACGTCGTCACGTCCGAGTACCGCACGTACACGGTGGTGGTCGTGCCGCGGCCGATGCCGGGGCCGTGGGTGCTGATCAGTCCCCGCCACGACAGCGTGTGGGGGTTGTTCGAGCAGTTCGTGGAGACCGGCGACCCGGCGTTCGACGCGCGTTACGAGGTGCGCCGGCTCAACCCCGCGTTCGCCTCGGCCCTGCTCGGCTCGGGTCTGGCGCAGGCGTTGCTCCAGGACCCGAGGGCGAACGGGGCGGCGATCGCGTTCGACGAGCACAACCTCGCCGTCGCCGTGCCCGGACCGCTGCTCCAGGCGCCGCTGGCGCACCTGGCCGACCTGCTGCTGGACCTGGCGGGCCGGGTGCCGTGGCAGGCGCTGCCGCGCGGCTGACGGCCCGATCCCGTCAAATCGGACGGGAATTCACGGGCGCGTGATCGCCGTCCGGCCTACGCTGGCCGGAGGGAGGTCGCTATGGTCGCGCGTGCGTTCGCCGAGCTGGTCATGGTGGTGCACTTCGGGGTGCTGGTGTTCCTGCTGGTCGGGGGCTTCCTGGCGTGGCGCTGGCCGAGGGTGCTGTACTTCCACGCCGCGATGGCCGGCTGGGGCCTGCTGATCGTCCTGTTCCCGCTCGCCTGCCCGCTGACGTGGCTGGAGAACGAACTCCGCGCCGCCGCCGGCCAACCGCAGCTGGTGAACGGGTTCATCGACACCTACATCGACGGCGTCCTCTACCCGGAGTCCGCGGCGCGCCCGGTGCAGGTGCTCGTGGCACTCGTCGTGCTCGCCTCGTGGGCCGGGTACTACGTCAAACGTCGCGGTGAACAGACCTCCGCCCGCAGCACCGAGGTGTATCGCTGAACCGGCCCATGCGGCGTTCGGCTGTTCGGGTCACACCTCCGCCGTTCGCGGCTGTCCCGCCCTACTCTGCGGAGTAAGGGGGTGCACGCGATGAACTGGTTCCGGAGGCGGCGGAAAACGCGGAGCGCCGACCTTCCTACAAGCCTCGTGGCGTATTACTGCGACTTGCTCGAACGGAGGCATGGTCAACGCTGGCGTGTTCTGGCGTGGTTGGAAGAAGTGCACGTGAGCGAGAACGGCGATGTCCGGAAGAAGTTGTCGTTCACCGTTGCGGCCGACAGTGACCGGCTCGACTTCGTCTCGTTCCACGAGGGCGTCAACTGGGATTGGCCGGAGAAGCACCGCGACGGTGTGAAGATCGAAGTCCGCACTCCGGAGATCCGAGGTGTCGGCGGGACGCGCTTGGACGTGACGCACCAGTGGGTGCGGAGGAATACGGTCATGACCTATGTCCACCTCGATGAACCGATCGTCCGCGACGACGAGTTCACGTTCGTGGTGGACATCTTCTGGCCGGCGATGTGCTTGCCTTTCGTGCGTGGCAAAAGGTCTGACAGCTTCCTCGCCTCGTTCGCCGAAACGGCGGGCGTGGTCGAATTCCGGATCGTGCTCCCGAAGCGGTGGGTGGTGCGTTTCGACCACCTCGGGCTCACGCCGAGCCGCGACGATTACGTGTTGACCGCGTCCGTCGACCGGGAAGGCCGGACGGTGGCGTCACTCGTCGTGCGGGACCTGCCCGGTTACCGCAAGGTCGGGCTGAAGCTCGACCTGCCGTCCGTCGCGGCCTGACTACGATCGCCCCGGTATTCCAACGCCGGGGGTGACGTGGTCGGTCAGGTGGCGCTCGAAGGTTTCCACGCCGTCAAGCACGCGGTTCGGTTCGGGGCCTCGGTGCGGACGGTGGTGGTGCTCGACCGGGACAAGGCGGTCGGGTTGGCGCGGTCGCACGCGGAAGACCTCGTGCCGGTGTTCGAGCGGGCCGAGGTGGTCGGGGCGGCGGAGTTCGAGCGGGTCGTCGGGCGGTCCCACCCGACCGGGGTCGGCGGGGTGGCCGAGCGGCCCGCGGACGCGCCGTGGGAGGTCCGGCGGGACGCGCCGGCGGTGCTGCTGGACAACCCGCGCAACCTCGGCAACTTCGGCGCGGTGATCAGGGTGGCGGCGGGGCTCGGGGCGGGCGGGGTGTTCTCGCTCGGCGACGTGGACCCGTGGCACCCGGTCGTGCTGCGCGGCAGCGCCGGGCTGCACTTCGCGCTGCCCGTCGGGCGGCTGGCCGGGGTCGGCGAGGTCACGGGCACGGTGATCGCCTTCGACGCCGGCGGCCGGGACCTGCGGGACGTGCGGATCCCCGACGACGCGGTGCTGGCCTTCGGCTCCGAGCGGCACGGGCTGTCGCGGGACGTGCGGGACCGGGCCGACCTGGTGGTCTCCCTGCCGATGCGGCCCAGGGTGTCGAGCTACAACCTGACCACGAGCGTCGCCATGGGCCTGTACCACTGGGAGCTGTTCCGCCGCGCGTCTTGACCGGTTCAGTGGGCATCCTGGTGCGGTGACCACACCACCCGCCCTCCTCGCCGCACGCGCCGGGGTCGCCGAACGCGCGGTCGAGTCCCGCCACCTGCGGCGGGTCTGGGGGGTGCCGGGCACGGCCCTCGGCGCGGTCGCCTGGCCGCCGGACTGGTCCGGCCGGCTGCACGTCCGGTTCGGCTACTGGTGGCAGGCGCACCTGCTGGACTGCGTCCTCGACGCCCAGCTCCGCTCGCCGCGCGAGTCGCGCGCGGCGCTGGTGAAGCGGCTCGTGCGCGGCATCCGGGTGCGCAACCTGGTCGGCTGGACCAACGACTACTACGACGACGTGGCGTGGCTGGGGCTCGCGCTGCTGCGCGCCGAGCGGGACGTCGGCATCGCCCGGCCGGAGGTCGTCGCCACCATCGCGGACCGGCTGCGCGCCGGGTGGACCGACCACGGCGGCGGCGGGATCTGGTGGAAGCGCGACGACGACTTCAAGAACGTCCCCGCGAACGGTCCCGCGGCGATCCTGTTCGCCCGGCTCGGCGAGCGCGCCGACCTCGGCCGGGCCCGGTCCATCGTGGACTGGATCGAGGACCACCTGGTCGACCCGGAGACCGGGCTGGTGTGGGACGGGCTGCACGTCCACCCCGACGGCTCGATCCGGGAGATCGAGAAGAACTTCTACACCTACTGCCAGGGCGTGGTGCTCGGCGCGTGCGTGGAGCTGGGTTCCGCGCGCTACCAGGACAAGGCGGCGCGGATCATCGCCGCGGTGGACGAGCACCTGGCCACCGACGGCGTCCTGCGCGGGCACGGCGGCGGGGACGGCGGCCTGTTCGGCGGCATCCTCACCCGGTACCTGGCGCAGGCCGCGCTGCGGCTCGACCGGCCCGAGGCGACCCTCGCGGCGGACCTCGTGCTGCGGTCGGCGAACGCGGTGTGGGCGAACCGGACCGCGGTGGTGAGCGGGCCGCTGTTCGGTCCCGAGTGGACGAAACCCGCGGTCAGGCCGTCCGGGCGGGAGCCGGAGCGCGACCTGTCCGTCCAACTCGGCGGGTGGATGGCGCTGGAGGCCGCCGCCCTGCTGGAGCGCAACGGGATCGGGCGGGCCGCGGCCTGACGCGTCAGTGGCAGCCGCAGGATCGCCGGTGCCGCAGCTCGGGCGGCAGCCGGATCGTCTCCGGCGGCCGGGTCGGATCCTCGATGCGGGACAGCAGCAGCCGCACCGCGGTGCGCCCGATCTCCTCCACCGGCTGCGCCATCGCGGTCAGCGGCGGGTCGACCAGCTCCGCCCACTCCACCTCGTCGTAGGTGACCAGGGCCAGGTCCGACCCGATCCGCACGCCGTGCGCCCGCGCCGTCCGCAGCACGTCCACCAGCACCTGGTGGTCGTTCACCACCACGCCCGTGACCTGCCCGAGCAGCGGCGCCAACGAAGGCCGCACCAGGTCCTCGTCCCACGCCAGCCCCGCCCGGCCGAGGCCGAGCCGGTAGCCGAGCACCCGCTCGTCCGTGGTCGCGAGGCCGGGTTGGCCGGACACCAGCCCGATCCGCCGGTGCCCCAGCTCCGCCAGGTGCCGGACCAGCGTGGACGTGGCCTGCACGTTCTCCGGGCCCACCTGGTCGGTGTCCCGCGCCACGGTCAACCGGTCGACCAGCACCGTCGGCACGCCCAGCCGGCGCAGCTCGGGCAGCGCGGCCGAGCCGGACGTCGGCGTGAGCAGCACCCCGTCCACCCGCCGCGACCGCAGCATCCGCACCGCGGCCTGCTCGGACTCGGCGCTGTCGTGGGTGTCGATCAGCACCAGCGTGTACCCGGCCCTGGTGGCCTCGCCCTCGATCGCCGCGATCAGCTCGGCGAAGTACGGGTGCGACACGAGCGACACGGCGAGCCCCAGGGACTTCGTGCCGCCGGTGACGAGCGAGCGCGCGATGGCGTCGCCGGTGTAGCCGGTCTCCTCGATCGCCTTGAGCACCCGTTCCCGGGTGGCGGCGGCGACCGACCGCGTTTCGTTGATCACGTGTGAGACCGTGGTGATGGAGACGCCGGCGAGACTGGCGACCTCCCGCATGGTGACCATGGACTCGTCCCCGTTCGGGCTTGCGCAAGCGATTGCGTGGGGACTTTACCCGTGAGGAGGAACGCGTCGTGGTTTCCGTGCTGTGTGTCGGGCTGACCACCGTGGACGTGACGCAGCGGGTGGCGGAGTTCCCCGTGCCGGGGCAGAAGGTGCAGTCGCTCGACGTGCACCTCGCGCCCGGTGGCCCGGCGGCGAACGCGGCCCGCGCGGTGGCGGCGCTGGGGCACCGGGCGGTGCTGGTGACCGCGCTGGGCGGCGAGCTGGGCGACTACGCCCGGCGGGCGCTGCACCCGGTGGAGGTGCGGTCCGCCGGAGCGGGAGGCCCCGCGCTGAGCATGGTCGCGGTGCGCGAGCGCGACGGCGAGCGGACGGTGATCTCGCGCAACGCGGTCGGGGTCGAGGTGGCCGACGCGGTGGACCCGGCGCTGGTCGAGGCGTCCGACGTGGTGCTGGTCGACGGGCACCTGGGTCCGCTCGCGCTGCGAGCCGCGCGGCACGCGAGGCGCGCCGGTGTGCCCGTGGTGCTGGACGCCGGCAGCTGGAAGCCCGTGCTGGACGACCTGCTGCCGCTCGTGGACGTCGCCGCGTGCTCGGCCGCGTTCGAGCTGTCCGAGGCCGAGGTGCACGCCCGGGGCGTGCCGCTGGTGATCCGCACGCACGGCGCGGACCCGGTCACCTGGTCGCGAGGTGGTGCCACGGGCTCCCAACCGGTACCTGTGGTCGAGGTGCGCGACACCAACGGCGCGGGCGACGTGTGGCACGGTGCGCTGGCGGTCGCGGTCGCCCGCGGGCTGGCGGTGGACGACGCCGTCCGGTGGGCGAACGAGGTGGCCGCGGTGCGCGTGCGCCACACCGCGCGGGACTGGGTGGAGGAGCTGGGACGGTGGCGGGACAGCGGATGAGGTTCGACGAGCTGGTCGACCGGGCGCGGCTGCTGGTGGACACCGGCGAGCGCAGGCTGCTCGGCATCGGCGGCGCGCCGGGCTCGGGCAAGTCGACGCTGGCGCGCCGGCTGGTCGACGCGCTGGGCGACGACGCGGCGCTGGTCGGCATGGACGGGTTCCACCTGGCCCAGCGCGAGCTGGAGCGGCTGGGCATCGCCGACCGCAAGGGCGCGCCCGACACGTTCGACATCCCCGGCTACGTGGACCTGCTCGGCCGGATCAAGGCGTGCGGGCCCGACGTGGTGTACGCGCCCGAGTTCCGCCGCGAGATCGAGGAGCCGATCGCGTGCGCGGTGCCGGTCGACCCGTCCGTGTCGCTCGTCGTGACCGAGGGCAACTACCTGCTGCTCCAGTACGACAAGTGGAAGCGCGTGCGGGTCGTGCTGGACGAGGCGTGGTTCCTGATGATCGACGAGGAGCTGCGGGTGTCGCGGCTGATCGACCGGCACGTCCGCTACGGGCGGTCGGTCGAGGACGCCCGCGAGCGCGTGCTGCACGGCAGCGACCACGTCAACGCGCTCATGGTGAACGCGTCCAAGGCGAGCGCCGACCTGGTGATCACCGAGGTGCTGTGACCGGTCAGGACGCCGCGCCGACCTCCTCGTCCACCGGCTTCTTCATCTCCTGCCGGTAGCGGTACAGGCCGTAGGCGGTGCCGCCGACGAAGAACGCGATGCTGACGACCACCGCGACCGTCTCCAGCCACGGCACGGCGGCGAGCAGGCCCGCGCCGTAGTAGCCGGCCAGCACCAGCGTGGGCACCCAGGCGATCGCGCCGATGGTCGTGGCCAGCATGAACCGCTTCGGGTCCATCCGGGCCGCGCCGGCGATCATCGGGGCGAGCGTGCGCACCCACGGGATCCACCGGGCCAGCACGATCGCCCAGAAACCCCTCCGGTCGAGGAAGTCGCGGGCCTTGGCGAGGTTCTCCTTGTTGAGGACCCGGCCGCCGCGGCGGGCCAGCAGGCGCGTGCCGGTGTGCCGGCCGATGTAGTAGCCGATCTGGTTGCCGACGACGGCCACGACGAGCGCGGCTCCCGACAGCAGCCAGGCCGACAGCTCGCCGTCGTGCGACGCGAGCACCACACCGGCGGCGAACAGCAACGAGTCGCCGGGCAGGAAGAGGCCGAAGATGAACGCGCACTCGAAGAAGATGAAGCTCAGCGTGATCAGCCACACGGCCAGCGGGCCTGCGGAATCGAGCTGAACGAACGCGACAGCCTCGGACGATGCGGACAACACCACGCCATGCAGCCTACGTGGGAGTACGGCGTCACCCGGGCGACATGGGGACAACGCCTTGCCGAAGCCTCGGCGTCGTGGCGGTTCGCGCACGTCCGGACACGTGCCGCAGTGGTCCCGGGCCCGTCGGCGGCGGCCGGTCCGGGCTGCGGGATCCCGCAGCGCGGGGGTGGCGCGGGCGCGCGCGGCGCGGGTTGCCCCCCGTGCGGACCCTGCTCAGGGACGCGCTGAGCGGTTAGCGTGGAGTGATGGAGTCCTTGCTCGCCGAACTCCGCTCCGCCGTCGGCGCCGACGCGGTGCTCACCGACGTCGACGTCACCGCGAGCTACCAGCGGGACATGATGCCGCTGGCCCCCTACGGGCAGCCGCTGGCGGTGGTGCTGCCGACGTCCGCGGCCCAGGTGCAGGCGGTCGTGCGGGCCTGCGCGGCGGCCGGGACGCCGATCGTGCCGCGCGGCGCGGGCAGCGGCCTGTCGGGGGCGGCGAACGCGGTCGACGGCTGCGTGGTGCTGGTGACCACCCGGATGAACTCGATCGTGGAGATCGACCCGGAGAACCGGCTGGCCGTGGTGGAACCCGGCGTGGTGAACCTCGACCTGCGCGGCGCGGTGGAGAAGCACGGGCTGTTCTACCCGCCGGACCCGTCCAGCTACGACTGGTGCACGATCGGCGGGAACCTGTCCACCAACGCGGGCGGGCTGTGCTGCGTGAAGTACGGCGTGACCACGGACTCCGTGCTCGGCCTGGACGTGGTGCTGGCCGACGGCGAGCTGCTGCGGACCGGCCGGCGCACCGTCAAGGGCGTGGCCGGGTACGACCTGACCAAGCTGTTCATCGGCAGCGAGGGCACCCTGGGCGTGATCACCCGGGCGACCCTGGCGCTGCGGCCCCTGCCCCAGGCGCCGGCGACGCTCGTGGCGACGTTCAACAGCACGGCCGACGCGGGCGCGGCGGTCAGCCGGATCGTGGCCGAGGGCATCGTGCCGTCGCTGATGGAGATCATGGACCGCACGACCATCCGGGCCGTGGAGCAGTACCTGAAGACGGACCTGAACGCCGACGCGGCGCTGCTGCTGTGCCAGTCCGACTCGGGCGGCGAGGCGGGGCGGCGGGAGCTGGCGGCCATCGAGCAGGCGTGCGCGACGGCCGGGGCGGACCTGGTCTACGCGACCGAGGACCTGGGCGAGGGGCGCGACCTGCTCGCCGCCCGGCGGGCCGTGCTGATGGCGCTGGAGGTCTACGGCGCGTGGCTCACCGACGACGTGTGCGTGCCGCGGACGAGGATCGCGGACCTGATCGCCGGGTGCGAGCGGGTCAGCGCGGAGGTGGGGTTGCGGATCGCCGTGGTGGGGCACGCCGGCGACGGCAACATGCACCCCACCATCGTGTACGACCCGACGTCGGCGGACGAGTTCGCGCGGGCGAAGCGGGCGTTCGACGAGATCCTGGCGCTCGGGCTCGCGCTCGGCGGCACGGTGACCGGCGAGCACGGCATCGGCAAGATCAAGCGGGAGTGGCTGGCGCGGGAGATCGGGCCGGTCGGGCTCCGGGTCCACCGCGAGATCAAGCGCGCGTTGGACCCGGGGAACCTGTTCAACCCCGGGTCGATGTTCGACGTGGGGGTCTAGGTCCGGGGGGATACGTCGGCCGGAGGCCCGGAGGCGCGGGCTTGGGGACGCGGTGGTGCGGGGGCAGGGCGGTGCGGGACCGGGGGCGGGGCCTACTCGACGGGGCGGATCCGCTGGGTGTCGTCCACGCGCTCGATGACCTGGGTGATGTCGGCCGCCTCCTGGGCGAGCAGCGACTTCTTCTCCCGCCGGGCCTTGACGACCTCGATGATGATCGGGACGACCGAGATCAGCACGATCAGGATCAGCATCATCTCGAGGTTGTCGCGCACGAACTGGATCTGGCCGAGGAAGTAGCCGAGGACCGTCAGGCCGGCGGCCCACGCGATGCCGCCGATCAGCGAGTACGTGAAGTACTTGCGCGCGTCCATCCGGCCGACGCCCGCCATCGCGGTGATGAAGGTGCGCACGATCGGCACGAACCGCGCCATCACGATCGCGCGCGCGCCGTACTTGTCGAAGAACTCGTGCGTCTTGTCGACGTACTCCTTCTTGAAGATCTTCGACTCGGGCTTGTTGAACAGCGCCGGCCCGGCCCGGTGCCCGATCCAGTAGCCGACCACGTTGCCCACCAGGGCGCACACCGTGAGCAGCACGCAGACCAGCCACAACGGGTACTCCAGCACCCCCGAGGCCACGAACAGGCCCGCGGTGAACAGCAGCGAGTCGCCCGGCAGGAAGAAGCCGACCAGCAGGCCGCACTCCGCGAAGACGATGAAGCACAGGCCGACCAGCATGTACGGCCCGAGCCCCTTGAGCAGGATCTGCGGGTCCAGCCAGTCGGGGCCGAGGGCGAGCGTGGAGGTGAGCGCGACCGTCACGGCGACCACGGTACAGGCATCACCTGAGCGTCATGACCGCCACGACCGTGCCGGCGGCCAGCCCCAGCAGCACCGCGAGCAGCAGCACCCAGCCCGCGCCGAGCGCCGGGCGCGCCCGCCGGACCGGCGCGGGCGGGTGCGCGCCGGAGCTGGTGGCCTGCGCGCGCAACGCGTCGGCCACCAGCTTCTCCTGGTCCTCGGGCACCCGGGTCAGTCCTTCGTCTGGTTGCCTGCTCCGGCAGAGGCTACCCACGCGCCCCGGGCCATCACCTCGCGCGGCCTCAGCTCGGCGTCCAGCACGACCAGGTCGGCGGCGAGGCCGGCGCGCAGCTCGCCGGTGCGGTCCTGGAGGCCGAGCAGCCGCGCCGGGTGGGTGGCGGTGGCCCGCACCGCCTCCTCGACGGTGAGGCCGCACGACTGGACCGCGTTGCGGAACGCGGCGTCCATGGTGAGCGTGCTGCCCGCGAGGGACGCGCCGCCGGCGAGCGTCGGCACGCCGTCCACCACCCGCACCTCCAGGCCGCCCACGTCGTAGACGCCGTCGCCCACGCCCGCCGCCGCGATCGCGTCGGTGACCAGGACGGTCCGGCGCACGCCCGCGTGCCGCGCGGCGAGGCGCACCGCGGTGGGGTGCAGGTGCACCAGGTCGCAGATCAGCTCGACGGTGACGCGCTCGTCGTCCAGCAGCGCGCCGATCGGACCCGGCTCGCGGTGGTGCAGCGGGCGCATGCCGTTGAACAGGTGCGTGGCGACCGTCGCGCCCGCCTCGACGGCCGGGCGGATCTGCGCCTCGGTGGCGTCGGTGTGGCCGATCGCGGCCAGGACGTCGTTGTCCACCAGGTGGCGGACCGCGTCCACGCCGTGCTCCAGCTCGGGCGCGATCGTGATCATGCGGACCGCGCCGCCGCCCGCGTCGAGCAGCTTGTCGATCGAGGCGCGGTCGGGTGGGCAGAGGATGGCCGGGTCGTGCGCGCCGCACCGCGCGGCGGACAGGAACGGGCCTTCGAGGTGGATGCCCGCGAGGACGTCGTCGCGGACCAGCTCGGTGAGGGCCTTGACCTGGTCGGCCAGCTCCGGGACGGGCCGGGAGACCAGGCTGGCGAGCAGCGTGGTGGTGCCGTGCCTGCGGTGCGCGTTCGCGGCTTTGACCACCCGCGCCGGGTCCGCGCTGGTGAACGCCTCACCGCCGCCGCCGTGGCAGTGGATGTCGACGAAGCCCGGCACCACCAGGCCGCCGGTCACGTCCGCGGTCGGGCCGTCCGGCGGAGCCCCCTGCCCGACGGCCGCGATCACGCCGTCCCGCACCGCGACCCACCCCTGGTCGAGCACCCCGTCGGGCGTGACGACCCGACCACCGGTCAGGGTCACGTCCACGGGTCCACCCCACGTGCTCATCTCTCCTCCAGCATGTCGATGGCCAGCAGCGCGGCACCGAGGCACCCGGCCTCGTCGCCCAACGCCGCCAGCCGCAGTTCCGGGCGTCGGTGGAACGCGATCAGCTCGTCCAACCGCCCGCCCAGCGGGTCCGTCAAGCGCGGACCCGCGAGTGCCAGGCCGCCGCCCAGCACGACGGCGCGTGGTCCCAGCAGCGCGGCCAGCAGCAGGATGCCCCGCGCGAGCGCGTCGACCGCCTCCCGCCACACGGCCAGCGCGTCCGGGTCTCCCTCGGTGAGCAGCGCCGCCACGTCGGCGGCGCCGGCGACGGGGCGGTTCGTGCGCTCGGTGTAGCGGCGGGCGATGGCGGCGCTGCTCGCCCGTGCCTCCACGCACCCGGTCTGACCGCAGCCGCACGGGTCGCCGTGGCCGACGTCCACGTGCCCGATCTCGCCGGGCGCGACGGACACCCGACCGTCCACGACGAGCGCGGCGGCGATGCCGGTGCCGATCGGCATGATCACCGCGTCGGTCAGGCCGCGGGCGTTGCCCTGGCGCAGCTCGGCCAGGCCGCCGGCGCGGACGTCGTGCCCGAACGCGGTGGGCAGGCCGGTGGCCGCGGCGATCCGGTCGCGGAACGGGTAGTCGGCCCAGCCGAGGTTGGTGGAGTAGACGCCGGTGCCGGTCGCTTCGTCCACGATGCCCGGGACGACCACGCCGACCGCCTCGACCGGGTGCTCGGAGGCGGCGCGCAGGTCGTGGACCAGGGCGGTCACGTCCTCGACCACGGCGTCGCCGCCCGGTCGCGTCGCGGAGCGCCGCTGGAGCACCGGTCGCACCCCGGTGGGGGTGCCGGTGACCAGGGCGGCCTTCGTCCCGGTTCCGCCGACGTCGACGGCTATCACGTGTCTGGTGCGCGCCACGAGGACCGATACTGCGGCATCCGACCACCATTGGTCTATACCAAGTGTCCGATTGGGTAGGTGGGGGTTGGGTTCGAAGACGGAAAAGTGCCCGTCGTGAGGTGGGTCGTGGAGGGGGGAGATCAGAGGGGAAAGAGCAAAGCGTCCTCGCCGGACGGGCAGATCAGCAGGATGACGGGGTTCGGTGGTTCGGTGCGGTTGGGTGGTGGGTCGGGTTTCGTGTCATCCCGCCGACCTCCACGAGGGCTACCGCACGTGTCAAGGGGGCGGTTCCAGCG